>JAGXSO010000032.1 GCA_018333775.1 Truepera sp. | reverse complement strand
ACCTCAGCTCACGGGCTGGCAGGTAGAGCAAAAAGCCGCTGATAAAGAACGACGGGAAAACGATGGCCATCAGCACGCCGTGGATCGAGACCGCTTGGTAATAGGATTGCAAAAACGGCAACGGGAGGTGGAAAAGATCGATCCCGGCGTAGTTTAGCGCCTGCAATGGGCCCAAAAAGACGCCGCCAGCTAACGAAAACAGTCCGGTCAGGATAAACAGCAGCGACACCCGCTTGGGGCTCCCCGCCTCGGCAGTCACGGCTTTACCGACAGTTACAGCCATAGCAAACCCTCCTACTCGAGCCCTAAACCTTGACGCAGCGTATGAACATCGCTCGGCGTCAGACCCAATCCGCGCAGCGCCGTTACCTCCTGCGACGTTAGCGGCGCAAAATCGGCTGCTAGTAGCGCTTCGTTACCCCACGCGGTGAGGGTATGGTTCACAACTGCGGCGATATCGGCGTCAGTCAGGTGCGGAAAAGCAGGCATCAGCGCGTTGTAGGTTCTGCCGCCGACGGTGATTGGCCCGATCAGGCCGTAGAGTACCGATTTGATCAGGTATTCCCGCCCTCCGGCGATGTTATACAGGTTAGGGGCATGACCGGCTAGCGGCGGAAAGACGCCCGGGATGCCTTGACCGGCGGCCTGATGGCAGGCCAGGCAACTAGCGGCATAGATGGCACCGCCGTCCGGGAGGGCGACCGCTACCTCGCCGGGCTCGGCCGGTGGCTCGGGAGCGGTCGGCTTGAGCACTGGCTGAGCCTGGGCTACAAACTCCTCCGGGCTTACCACCGTGATTAGTCCGAGCATGTTGTGGTGACCGATGCCGCAGTATTGACCGCAGATCACCAGGTGCTCGCCCGGCTCCCGGAAGGTGTAGCGCAAAGTGGCCACCTCGCCGGGGATCAGATTGACATTGATGGTAGTGAATTGGACCTGGTAGCTGTGGAGCACGTCGCGGCTGGTGAGAAAGAAAGTGATCTCAGCCCCGGCGGGCACCACGACTTCATTAGGGACGAAGCTAAAGGCCTGTGCGATGACAGTCAGCTCAAACTGATTCGGACCGACCTGGACCAGCCCTGGCTGGGCAAAGCGGGCCTTAGCCAGAATCTCAGCCGGGGGGGCGCGGCGCTCCACGGTGGCGATCTGCGCGCCGTGGGTCAAGATGGCGTGAAGGATCAAGCCGGTAAAGAGCAGCAGCATGGCCAGCGCAAACACCATCCAGCCGCGCTCAAAAACCTCGACAGATTTCTTGTCCATGCGCTAGACCCTGGCGAGATAGATGCCGTAGACCGTAAACCACAAAACTAAAATAGTGGCGGCTAGCACTATTACCACTGCTAACGCGCCGGTTGGCTTCTCCTTCATCCGCCTACCTCCTCCATAAGACCAGTATTCGAGTATTCAAGTATTCAACTCCCCTTACGCAGACACCGTGCTGTAGGCCCTTTTTGTCATTGCGAGGAGCGACAAAGGAGCGACGTGGCAGTCTCGGTTTGCGTGCAGCACGTGCATCTAGAGATTGCTTCACTACGCTTCGCTCCGTTCGCAATGACAACGTACGTAAGGGGAGTATTCAAGTAGGGCCGAAACTCAAGCTTAGCAGTCTTTCAGGCTCTCAGAAGGCTTCGCCCGAGTAATTCTGTCAGACAGGTGGTTTTTGCCGAGCGCCTGGTCAGTGCCACACGGAGGGTTCACCCCGAAGGGCAAAGCTGTACTAGCTGATAGCCTGACTAGCTGACGGCCTGAAAGCCTTTTGTTCATGGGCAATTCCTCCAAAAGCAGTATGGCGGTTGCAGCAGAGCGGGTGCAATAGGGCAAATGTCCCTGGGAAGCGCGCCGTCATCTCGGTAACGTGCGCCTGAAGGAACCGCACGTGAGAGCCATCCCTCGTCCGCAGCTACGCAGTATCGCCCTTCCCAGTGAACATGGCGTCTGGGGCTTCTGGCTCGAGCCTTCGCTGCTCGGGCTGCTGCTGGCTCCCAGTTGGGCCGGCCTGGCCCTAGTCGGCGCCGCCTTGGCCGCGCTGCTGGCCCAGCACCCGCTTAGCCTGTGGCTGGCCGATAGGCGGCGCGGCGCTTGGTATCCGCGCACCCGTTACGCCGCAGCCTTTGCCGGAGCCTATAGCGGAGTAGCAGCGCTGCTGCTGGTCGCTACTATAAGCCTGGCCGCTAACGCAGCGTGGCTTACCCCGCTCCTTTTTGCCGTCCCCTTGGCGCTAGTGCAGCTCGCCTTCGACGCTCAGCACCAGAGCCGACGCCTGTTGCCGGAGCTGGCCGGGGCTGGAGCTTTGGGGGCCCTGGCTAGCAGCATAGCGCTGGCTGGAGGCTGGCCCGCTGACCTCGCCTGGGCGCTGTGGGGACTACTGGCCGCTCGCTCGCTCCCCGCCATCCTCTACGTGCGGACACGGTTGCGGCTCGAGCGGGGCGAAGACCCCAACATTCTGCCGACCTGGCTCAGTCACCTCGGGGCGCTAGCCGCAGCTCTGATCTTTATCACCGCAGAGCTGGCCCCCTGGCTCAGCCTGGTAGCTTTTACCCTCCTCCTGGCACGCGCCGGCCTCGGCACCTCGCGTGGGCGCAAACCGGCCAAGGCCAAGGCTATCGGCTTCCGCGAACTGGGCTTCGGCCTGGTGACGGTCGCCATTCTGGCAGCCGGTTACGCCCTCAGTTGGTAAGTGGCAAGTGGGGTGTCGGTTGTAGGTTGTGGGTTGTAGGTTGTGGGATTGTCCCACTTCCCACAACCCACTTCCCACTTCCCACCCCCGATAACGCTTGACAGCCTCCCCCCCGCCCCGTATCATCAGAACGGTCGGGCGAAGCCTTGTCGCGCCTGGGGCCTTAGCTCAGCTGGGAGAGCGCCTGCTTTGCAAGCAGGAAGTCAGCGGTTCGAGTCCGCTAGGCTCCACCAAGTCAGGGACGCAAAAACTAACCCCGACCAAGTGCCGTCAGTCCGGTAGCGGCTGGTATGGTCGGTGCCGAGTCAGCCATCAAAACCGCTTGTCCAAGCCTGCTTGCTTGAGAATGCCGTTGGCCGTGTGGCGTGACTTGATCTTGCTGTCGATAGGGAAATAACGCTCGGTCAGCGGGCTGAACCATATCTCGTGATCGCCCTTGCCCTGACGAACGAACAAGCACCCCGCCTCCCTCAAGAGCTTTTTGACTCGCGGTGCGTAGTCGGCCATTAAACGGCGTAATGCACGCGCCGCTCGGCCTTGAGGTTTACCGGGATGAGGCCGTCAGGGACCGCTCCGGTGTTGAGCGTGAGCAACTCGGGAACCAGCGTTGCAAGCTTATGGAGCAGCGCCTCAATGGTAGCGGCTTCCGTGACCAGGCCGGGCACCTGTTCGCTGGTGGCCACCCAGACCTGCGCCTCGTCGTCCCAAGTCGCGGTTACGTCAATGTCGGCCACCGTGTCACCTCTAGCGTTGAGTCTAGCATAAGAAAGCGATTAAGCGGCCCTCGCTTCTCGCTATATGTTGCATAAGCACTTGCACACCTGAAAGATCGGCGTGCTGCTTGGCCTGCCACAAGTCATAGTCTTGCTGCATCCCCAGCCAGACCTCGGGGGTGGTGCCAAACGCCTTGGCCAGTCTCATCGCCATCTCCGGGCTGACGCCATAGCGGCCGTTAAGGTTGATATAAATCGCGCAAGCCGCTATTCAGGTGTTGTACCTGCTTGCCCACTTCAGTCGGGATACTGTCGCGCAACCAGGGCCTGGACTTTGTCGGCTCTAGCCTGATCGCACTAACCCTCATACCGTGGACCCCGGCCCGCTAAGCCAGGCCCGGATCTCCGCAGCCGGCACGGGTCTAGCAAATAGATACCCCTGGCCATAGCGACAGCCCATCCGCTGGAGCGATGCTCGTTGAAACTCAGTCTCTACCCCCTCGGCTACCACCGTCAGATCATAGCTCTGACCCAGGCCGATGATGGCCCTGATAACCGCTGTGTCTTGTGCCGTAGCGGACTCGTTCAACTCAGCGACAAAACTACGGTCGATCTTTAGGGCCTGCACCGGCAGACGCTTGAGATAGTTAAGCGAGGAGTAGGCGGTGCCGAAGTCGTCGATGGCGATGTTCACCCCCAGCGCCTGCAAGGCATCCAGGGCGCCAGCGGTCTGTTCGACTTCGCTCATGGCCGCGCTCTCGGTAATCTCGATCTCCAGGTAATGAGGTGGCAGGCCGGCCTCCTGCAAGCGGCGCCGGATCTTCTGCACAATATCGGGCTGTCCTAGCTCCTTGGCCGAGAGGTTGATCGCCACCGGCACCGCCACTAGCTCCTCGTCCAACCAACGCCTGAGCTGCTGGCAGGCCTGCCGCAGCACCTCCTGGCCTAGCTCCAGAATCAGGTCGCTCTGTTCCGCTAGCGGGATGAAGCGACTCGGCGGAATCAGGCCCAGGTCAGGGTGGCGCCAGCGTAAGAGCGCCTCCAGGCTCACCACTTGGCCGCTTAAGACGCTGTCCTGAGTGAAACGAAGGAGGTCCACGCGCGGCTGGTAATGGAGAAAGAACTCCCCTCGCGCCAGCCCCTGGCGCATGGCGCTTACTAGCTGCACCTGCTCGAGCATCTGCTCGTTGAGCTCGGGGGTAAAGAACTGATAACGGCGACGCCCCTCCTGTTTGGCGCGGTTCAGGGCGACGCCGGCGTGCCGGATCAGCGCCGGCCCGGAGTCGGCGTCGTCCGGGAAGACCGCCACGCCGATGCTGGCGCTGACAAAGATCGGCTGCTCAGCGATGGTAAAGGGCTTACTCATCGCGTTAAGCGCCCGCTCCACCACCAGGCTGGCGTCCTGCGCTGTCGCCAGGCGGTCTAGCAGCAACGCGAACTCATCGCCGCCGAAGCGAGCCACGGTGTCGTCATCACGGAGCACCC
>JAGXSO010000031.1 GCA_018333775.1 Truepera sp. | reverse complement strand
CAAGGCCAGGTCGTCCGGCAGTTTTCGCTTGCGGTGGAAGCGGGCTAATCGTTGCCCGTGACCGGGACCGGTCGGCGGTTAGGAGTGCTGTACCGCGGCTTAGTGCGCCTAGTCATCAAGAGCCGCAGGCCGTTAAACACCACCACCAGCGTCCCCCCCTCGTGACCCACCACGGCCAGCGGCAGGGGGAGGTTGCCAAATAGCGTGAACAGCACCAGGACAACCATCACCGACACGGCAAAGGTGAGGTTCTGCCGGACGATCCGGTTGGCCCGCTGAGCCAGCCGCCGTGCCGCTACCAGCCGCGAGAGGTCGTCAGAGAGCAGCGCGACATCAGCCGCTTCGATGGCCACGTCGCTCCCGGCGGTCCCCATCGCCACCCCGACATGGGCGTGGGCGAGCGCCGCAGCGTCGTTGACGCCGTCGCCGACATAGGCGACCTTGGCCTCCCGCTCGAGCCCCTTGACCACCGCCAACTTCTCTTCCGGGAGCAGGTCGGCAAAGATATCCTCTGCTGCTAGGCCGAGCTGTCTGCCGATATGCTGAGCCGCCTCAGGGTGGTCGCCGGTGATCATTACGATGCGCTCAAAGCCGGACTGGCGCAACTCCGCCAGCGCGCTGGCGGCGCCGGGACGGAGGGTGTCGGCTACCGCGATTAAGCCGAGCAGGCGCCCATTTGCCCCGATGATAACTGGGCTCTTCCCTTGAGCCTCGACAGCGGCGAGCTGCTGCTCCTGTAGCGCGCTAAGCTGTAGCCCCTGAGAGTTAAGCAGCTTGCGGTTGCCGGCCCAGTGGGGGAGGCCGTCGATCATGGCCTGCACCCCCTGGCCGGGGACCGCTACTACCTGGCTGGCCGATGGGGGCGTAAGCCTCTGCTCGCGGGCATAGGCCACGATACTCTGCGCAATCGGATGCTCCGAGTGCGCCTCGATGGCTGCGGCAAGGCGCAACAAGTCACGGGCATCGCCGTCAAACGGCACGATATCGCTAACCGCCGGCTTGCCGCGCGTCAGCGTCCCTGTCTTATCGAGGGCCAGCACGGTGCTGGTGCCAAAGTCTTCGAGCGCTGCCCCACCCTTAAAGAGCACTCCGCCCCTAGCGGCAGCGGCTAAGGCCGACAGGATGGCGGCGGGCACACTGATGACTACCGCGCACGGGCTGGCTGCCACCAGCAGCGTAGCAGCCCGGTATAGCGCGTTATCAATGCTCATGCCAAGCAGGAAGAACACCGCCAAGGCCGCCCCACTCCCTAGCAGCACCAACACCGTATAGCGCTGGCCGAACCAGTCGCTGAAACGCTGGCTAGGGGCGCGCTGCGACTGCG
This sequence comes from Truepera sp., assembly GCA_018333775.1. The sequence goes on along the minus strand of JAGXSO010000031.1, from coordinate 7,826 downwards.
CCTCGGTAACTAGCGCGATCATGCGGGCCAGGGTCGATTCACCGGCGAGCTTGCTGACCTTGACCTCTAGCACCCCATAGCCGTTCACCGTAGCAGCAAAGACTAAGTCGCCCGCCGCTTTGTCGACCGGGATAGATTCGCCGGTGATGGTGGCCTGATCGACCGCGCTGCTGCCGTGCAGAATCACACCGTCAACGGCGATGCGCTCGCCCGGCTTGATGACTACCAGATCTCCGGGGACGAGCGCCTCGACAGCCACGACTTCGGTTTCGCTCGAGCCCGGGATGCGCCGGGTAGCACGGTCGGGCCTGAGCTGCAGCAGGCTCTCAACGGCGCGTTTAGTCCGCCCCAGGGCGTAGTCCTCGAGCGTGCCCGCTAAGCTGAAGAGGAATAGCAGGATAGCGCCGTCGCGCGGTTCGCCTACCGCCGCCGCCGCCAAAGCGGCTAGCACCATCAGCAGGTCGATATCGAGCCGTCCTTTGGCCAGTTCGCGCAGCGCCTCGCGCCCAGCCGGGACGCCCCCAGCCAGATAGGCCACTAGGTAGCAGGCCCACACCCACCACGACTCAGGGACGATAATGCTAGTGAGGACGCCGGCTAGCAAGCCGATGCCGGTAAGGCCGGTGAGCAGGGTTGCGCGCCTTAAGGCGCGAGTCTCCTGCTGGTGCTGGGTAGCGGAGGGGAAGTTGGAGGTCATAGATGTTACTATAACTCGGAATAGTTCCGATTACAATATATCTCGTACCGAGCTATAACAGGTAATCGGGCGGTGCGCTGCTTTTGCCCTTATGGTAAGGCTACCGGCTTGTGTAGGGGACGCATGTCCTAACCTGACCAGGCCGCTGAAGATTAGTGGCTCGGTCACGGCGAATTAGGGCGCCGTCTCCACCCTAGTTCTTAGGTTCCGCATCGCGTACTAACGGGGGAGCAGTTTCTAACCAGGCGATCTCTTGGGGCGAGAGCGTTACCTCGCAGGCCGCCAAGTTGGCCTTAAACTCGGCGCCGCTCTGGCAGCCTACCAGCGCAAAGATATTAAGGGGCTGGTTCATCACATAGGCCATAGCGACCTGCGGCAGGGTCAGGCCCTTGTCCTGGGCCAGCTTCTCGGCCCGCTCTAAGCGCCGGAAGTTCTCCTCGACGCAATACGATTCGACGCAGAGCTTATCGAGATAGGAATCGAAGGTGGCTAAGTTATCCCGCCGGAAACGGCCTGAGAAAAAGCCGCCGGCCAAGCTCGACCAAGCAAAGAGGGGCATCCTCTCCCGTTGATACCAGGCTCTGGCCGCTTCGCCCGCCAGCCCGCTGATGCTGACGCAGCCAGTCCAGGGCGGCTTGACCTGCACCGCCAGGCTAAAGTTCGGGCTGCTGGCGGCAAACGGCACCAGGCCGTGCGCCTTGGCGTAGGCGTTGGCCTCTTGCAGGCGCTCATGCGTCCAGTTGGAGCCACCGAAGGCGTGGATGCGACCGGCGGCCAAATGTTCGTTCAAAACCTCGACGATAGGGCCGACCGGTACGGTGGGGTCGTCGCGGTGGAGCAGGTAAAGATCGATATAATCGCTCTTAAAGCGGGCTAACGAATCGTGGATGTCGGCGCTGATGTCAAAAGGCGTCACCCTGGCCCGGTCCTGGTTGGGGTGCGCCCCCTTAGCGATAATCACGACCTGGTCGCGGATACCGCGCTCACTGAGCCAGCGCCCCACGGTGCGCTCGTTATCCCCCTGGCCGTAGACGTGGGCGGTGTCAAAGGTATTGCAGCCTAGCGCAAAGATCTCGTCAAGCAGGGCAAAGCTCCGCTCAGACTCCTTCGAATTGATCATCACGGTGCCCTGCACTAGACGGGAAAGGGGCTTGTCGATGCCTGGAACGTGGCCGTATCTCATAAACCCTACTCTACCGGGTACCTTAGCCCCCACTGGTGTCGAATCTCATCAAGTGTCGCCATGATAGCCAGCGTCTCGTCAAGCGGCATCACCGCGCTCTCGAGCCTCCCGGCTCTCAGGCAACGACCCACCTCGTCAGCTTGGTAGTTATAGCCGTTACCGGCAAACGGCACCTCGATTCGCTGGGGCGCTTGACCGGCCACGGCGAGGGTCATGGCAGTGGCCTTCCACCAGGGAGTGTGGATCTTAAGCCAGCCGTCCGTCCCGATTAGAAGCGCCTCTTGCGGTGTATTGAGCCTGATAGCGCTGGAGAGCGTAGCCAACCGGCCCTGGGCATAGCTAAGGAGCACCGCCGACTGCTCATCTACCCCGGTTTCACCGAGATAGGCAGCGCTGTGAATACGCTCCGGTCGGCCCCACAGCAGCGAGGCCAGCGACAGATTGTAGACCCCGACATCTAGCAGCGCGCCGCCGGCTAGCTGAGGGTCAAAGAGGCGCCCCTGGGGGTTAAAGCCGGCGCGAAAGCCGAAATCCACTTGCAGCAGGCGTAGCTCGCCGAGTACCCCCTGAGCTATAAGCTCACGCAGCTTGACAAAGAGCGGCAAGTATCGGGTCCACATCGCCTCCATCAGGAAAAGTCCGCGCTCCCTGGCCAAGTTAATGACCTCCGCAGCTTCCTGGGCGTTGACGGCAAAGGGCTTTTCGCACAGTACCGCCTTGCCCGCTTGCAGGCACTGGAGGCTGTTCTCGCGGTGAAAGGGATGAGGCGTGGCGATATAGACGACATCTAGGTCAGGGTCAGCGGCAAGGTCGTCATAGCTGGCATGCCGGTGCGGAACCCCAAAGCTAGCGGCGAAGGCCTCGGCGGTCTGGCTCGAGCGCGAACCGACAGCGACGAGTTCGGCGCCCTCCACGTGCCGTAACCCTGCAGCGAACTGGCGGGCGATGGTGCCCGTACCGAGGATGCCCCAGCGAAGCTTAGCGGCTGGCGTCATAAGTTACTCCCATGATAATCAGTATTCAAGTATTCGAGTAGGGGTGAAACCCTTGAGGCTATCAGTCTTTCAGTCTTTCAGCCAGTGGTTTTTCTGATAGCCTGACTAGCTGATAGCCTGACAGCCTTTTGTTCATGAGCGACTCCCTAACACATCCCCCCGGCAAGGCCAGCTTATTCTAGCAGCTTCACCGCCTGATGCCGCCTGATCCACCCCTGGAGGGATGGCTATGGACTGTGTTAGAATTGCGCCAGGAAGGAGGGCATGATGGAGCTTAAAATCACCGGAATGACCTGCGGCCACTGCCAGGCGGCGGTTAAGAGTGCGCTAGAGTCCGTGGCGGGGGTTGAGGCAGTCCATGTCGATCTTAAGAATGGCTACGCCAAGATCGAAGGGAGTGCAGATATGGCGCGGCTATTGGCAGCAGTTGAGGCAGAAGGCTATCAGGCCACCGTAGTGGATTGGTGAAAGCGATGCCGGACCGCCACCTCCACCTCGATCCGGAGACCCGGACCGAGGTGGTGCGGCGGCTCAAGAGCGCCAAAGGGCACCTTGAAGGCGTCCTTAACATGCTGGAAGACCCAGCGGTTTATTGCGTGGATGTCCTAAAGCAGATTAGCGCCGTGCAAGGTGCTTTAAGCGCGATCAACGACCGGGTGTTGCGCGCTCATATCCGTGACCATGTGACTACCGCCGCCCAGCGCGGCGATGCCGAGCGCATCGTTGAGGAGCTGATGGAAGCGCTCAAGTATAAGCTCTAGCGCCGCGCCCGCAATCAGTCTTCCGCTGCGTGCTGACGGCCTTTACGTACCATCACGTACCATCTGCTACTTTAAGGAGGGCCGCGCTGGTCGGCGTGGGTTTTCCGCCCGCTGCCATTGCAGGTCAGGTGACTTGCTGCCGCTTTTGTTGCCACCGCTCGAACGAGGCGGGACTTTCTGCCGACTTCTTGCCAAGCAACAATCCCTCAACACCGATATCCTCGTCCAGATCAGGCCAGTGGATGCCGTAGCCAGCGCCGCTGAGCTGGAAATTGGCACGCTCGGCTGCTGTGCCGTGGGCCAGTCGTGGATACCAGCCGATGGGGACAGAGATAGTCCGCCCGTCTTCGAGATCTACAGACAGGGTATCGTCGGTAATCATCACGCCCAAGACTCTAACCCTAGCCGGCGTGACCACTGCAGAATGCATCCCACTCATCTCTCAAGGCCTCCTGATGCTCACGGATAATGTGCTCAATGTCGCGTAACTCCTTGCGGCTATAGCCATGATTATCTGCCAAGGCTGCGTCGGGGTCAAGCCAGAATTTGGCGCTCAGGTTCTCTCGGTCAACGTGCATATGCCGTGGCTCAGCGCAATCGTAAGAGTAAAAATAGAAGCGATAGGGGCCGACTCGTAAAGCAGTTGGCATATATTCCACACGCTTATGCCTAAGATACCATGCGGAGGGACGCTTTGGAGCGTTATGCCGATCCGCCTGGAGCATGACCTTTCTTGAACAGGCAGTAGATAAAGTCCTGTGCGGCTCCCCGGGGCGTGACGTGCGTCTCTGCCACGTCGCGAACCAGGACATACTGCTCTCCGACCGCCTCCCACAGCGAACTTGGGCTGTATCGAACCACCTCGAGACCGCTGCAACGGGGCGGCCCAGAGAGGCCAAACGTCGCAATGATCAGATGGCCACCCGGTACTAGTGCTCGCTCTACGGCTGCGAGGTAGGCTCTCCGGTCGAAGTTGCTGGTAAGGAAATGAAAGACCGCACGATCGTGCCAAAGGTCGTAAATGGGCGGCAGCCCGGCCTGAGTCACATCCCCGGCAATCCAACTAACCCGCTTGGCTCGCTCTCCCAGCCGCTCCTGTGCCCGCTCGAGCGCCGCCGCAGCAATATCGAGCACCGTAATGTCCTGGAAGCCTTCCCGCAGAAGATCGTCGACGAGCGTGGAGGCCCCGCCTCCAACGTCTATTACGCGAGAATACCTGGTGATCCCGGCGAGCTTGATTAGCTCCAGAGAGACTGTTAACTGGGCCCGATACCAACTGACCTCGGTCGGGGACTTGCCGGCGTAGACGTCGCTCCAGTGCTTCCTTCGCTTCACTCTGGACAGCGTCTTGCGCTCCATCGCTAACCTCGTGTCAGACGCACCCTCCCTCGCGACCGCCAATTCCTGGCAGCTTCCCCTATCATACCCATCATGGGTTAGACTGGTCGCCGGTCGCTCTAGCCGGCGTTCAGAAAACGGCTGCCATGCTGACAGGGGCATGCTGCATGTCGCGCTCACCGCAAGCCGGCTACTTGCTACTGGTCGTTGCGACCCTGAGGCGCAGCCGAAGGGGAAGCAACCTCGGGAACCGCGCGTTCGGAAATCGTGCCCCCAGCAGCGCCCTTCGCGAGATTGCTTCGCTGCGCCTGTGCTGAGGGACGAAGTGCTCGCCATGACAACGACGGAGTCCAAGGGATTTTTCGAATGCCCTCTAACCCCTAGGATCGACTTCCTGCCTACCCAGCCTAGGCCTGGCTCTCCCGGCGGCTGCCAGAAGTGAGCCGCCGGGATCGGTGCAACCTCCTTGACGCAAACCGTTAGTCCCCGGTGTTATTCCTGGGCGTACACGGTGATTTTGCCGCGCATGTAGGGGTGCAGGGTGCAGAAGTACTCGTATTCGCCCGGTTCGTTGAAGGTAAAGCTCCACGTTTCAGCGTGCTTAAGCAGCGGCGAAACAAAGCGTTCGTTGCCTACCCCGGCGATTACCACAGCGTTGTGTCGGCCGGTGAATTCGGGGCTTGGGCCGAGGAAGTCGAACACATCCTCATTGATCCAGGTGACGGTGGTGCCGACCGGGACTTCTGCGCGCTTGGGCCAGAACGAGTTGCCGACCATCTGGATCTGGACGCGGTCGCCGGGGCGGAAGCGGACCGGCACATCGAGGGTCTCGCTGCCGGGGCCAAAGGGATCGACCAAGCGCCTGGGCTCTGCGGCTAGGGCATGGCTGGGGCCCTCACTGCGGATCTCGCCGACGCGCGGGGCATCCTCAGCGGCCAGCAAGACGCCGACTGCACCCTTGATCGCCTGAGTGCCAAAGGCGTGGGTGACCAAGGTAAACGGCCCCTCGCCGGGAACGATCCATTCGATCACCCAGGAGTCGGTCGGCCCGGAGATCACCGACTGCGTGCCGCGCATCAGGTTCTTGGGGTTGCCGCCGTAGTAGATGTAGTCCCAGATGCCTCCCACGGCGTGGAAGGTGGAGGTCAGGTTGGGACCGACGTTTAAGTAATAGAAACGGACGTAGTCACCGGGGCGGGCGGGGATGGGCTCCCTGACGTAGCGGAAGGTCTCGCCGTTGAACATCACATAGAGCGCCTGGCCGTCAAAGAAGTCGCGGCCAGAAGCGTAAACTTCGTGCTGTACGAGGTAGACCTTAAGATCGGGGGCGCGGCCTAGCTCTTGCTCCATGCGGTAGGGCTCTTTGGGCTCGACCACGAACATGCCGAACTGGCCGCCCATAGTGTGGACCATGATGCCGTGGCCGCCCGGCGCGCAGTGGTACATGAAGACGCCTGGGAAGTCGGCGGTAAAGGTGAGCGTCCTGGTCTCGCCTGGTGGGATGTGGCCGACGAAGTTCGAGGTTTGGGCGTTGGCGGCGTGGATAGAGAGGCCGTGGGCCACGGTGTCCTCGTTGCGCACGGTGATCTCTACGGTGTCACCTTCCCTTACTACCATCTGCGGGCCCGGCATGGTGCCGTTAAAAGTAAAGCCCTTGAAGGTGACGCCGTCACCGATGGTGAGGGTGTCTGAGCGGGCGATCAGTTCGAAGCGCCGGATCTCCCCCTGGGCCTGGGCTGCGCTCGCGAGCAGGGCTACCAGAGCGGTTACGGTGAGCAAGAGTCGCATGGTCAACCGTCCTTTCGTCATGCCGGTGTTTCTGCTGTGGCCGTAGGGTTCGGCTTGCACCGGGAGGGTGAGAGGGCTGTCGGGCCTGTCCATCGCTAACCTCCTAATACTTGGAGCTGATTATCCAAGATAAGCAATAGCCGAACTAGAGACAAATGTCCTTTAGCGGTAGGGTTATTGGTATGCAAAGGGCTTGCCATTGCTGGGCCGAGCCTTTATGATGAAGCTGTACCCACCCCAGGAGGGGTGAGAATATGAATAGCACCAAAATCAGGCTCGGAGCATCATGAGTAACGGCGTCAAGCGACTTAGCATCGGGGTGCAGGGTATGACCTGCGCCAGTTGTGTGGGCCGTGTCGAGCGCACCTTGGCAAAGCTCGAGGGGGTTCACGAAGCGACGGTCAACTTAGCGACCGAAAGGGCCAGCGTCAGCTTCGACCCGGCCCGCACCAGTTTGCCCGTGCTGCTTGACAGCGTCTCCAGGAGCGGCTATCAGCCGGTTACTGCTGAGGCAACCATAGGCATTCAAGGGATGACCTGTGCCAGCTGCGTGGGCCGCGTTGAGCGGGCGCTGCAAAAGCTCGACGGGGTGCTATCGGCCAGCGTCAATCTGGCGACTGAGCGGGCGACAGTAAGCTACCTGCCCGACGCTGTCGGGTTGAGCCAGCTCAAGGCCGCCGTGCGGCAGGCCGGCTACCAGGTCATCGCCGAGGTAGATGGTCAAGAACGCACCGACGCCGAGCGGGCGGCGCGCGAGCTCGAGCTGGCTCAGCTCAAGCAGAGCGTCATCATTGCCGTTACCCTCACTACCCCCATCTTCCTGTTGGATATGGGGGCTAAGCTTATCCCCCCGGTCGGCGATTGGCTACACGGGCTTGCGCCGATGGTGGCTTTCTACTACCTCTTCTTTGTGCTGGCAACCGCCGTGCAGTTCGGCCCGGGCCTGCGCTTTTACCAGAAGGGCTGGCCTGCCCTGGTGCGGGCTGCCCCCGACATGAACTCGCTGGTGATGATCGGCACCTCGGCGGCCTGGGGCTACTCGGTGGTGGCGACCTTCTTCCCCT
>JAGXSO010000030.1 GCA_018333775.1 Truepera sp. | reverse complement strand
GTCGGCAAGGCCGAGATCATGGACCAGCTCAGCCCCGGCATGCTCGGCTCGACCTTCGGCGGTAACCCCACCGCCTGCGCTGCCGCCCTAGCCACCTTGCAGGTGATCGAAGAGGAAGGGCTCTTGGGGCGCGCCCAGGAGATCGGCGCAGTTATCACCCAGCGCTTGCGCGGCCTGCAAGCGCGGTTCCCGCAGCTTGGCGACGTGCGTGGCCAGGGCGCCATGATCGGCCTCGAGTTCGTGCGTGACGACCACCAAACCCCCCACAAAGCGGCGGTCGAGGCGATCTTAGCCAGCGCTCGCCAACGGGGGCTAATCCTGCTGAGCGCCGGTACCTACGGCAATGTGGTTAGGCTACTACCGCCCATCCGCCTGAGCGACGCCGAACTTAAGGAAGGGCTCGATAAGCTCGAAGCGGCTATCGCCGAGGCGCTCAGTACGGCTTCGCCCTTCGGCGTGAACCCTCAGGGGAACCCTCGGCCCGCCCTTGGGGGTGCAAGGCTTCGCCCGAGTAATAAGGCTTCGCCCGAGTAATAAGGCTTCGCCCGAGTAATAAGGCTTCGCCCGAGTAATTTCGCGAAGCGCTGATCCGGTCACGGCGGTGGCGTAAAGAGAGCCGGTTCGCGCACGCGCAAGGTGTCCACCAGGGTGTCAAAGAACATTTTGCCCTCGAGAAGGCTCTGGGGCTGATCGACCAAGAGCTGATCGTTACGGGTGTCGATCTCGATTACCCACCCGGCCTCGATCAGCCCTTGCGCCCACAGCGGCGGACGGCGCACGGCTAAGCGCGCGATCCCCTCGCGGAACCGGCGGTAAGGCTCAGACAGCGCGTCTCCTTGCGGATAAACTAGGCCCGACTTCCGTTTGGTGGGAGCGCCGCGGTCGAGCAGCACGACATAGCCGATCACCACCTCCGGGTACAACATCTGCACCGAGGAGACCTCTCCAACCAGGTCATCGAGCCGGTTGGGGAGGGTGCCCAGCGGGTTGCTCATGATCGACTTCAGCGAGATAAGAAGACGGGGCTTCTCTTTGAGCAGCCGCTCCTCCCGGCTTAACCCCGGCAGGATGGGGTGCTTAAATACCACGTCCCAAGTCTTCTCTCTGGCTAGACCACGAATTACTGACTCGCCCCGGCTTCCGCCGCGCACTTCCCACAGCCCTCGCGCCTCAAGCTCGGCGATGCAGTAATCAGCCAAAGGGTTCTGCCGCCCTGCATCTCGCGCCTGGCGCTGCATGACCTTACCGATGACCTCCTCAAGCGTCACTGCTGTCCCCAATATGATTAAGGCGCAAGACGTGACCGGGGGCTTCTCGGGCAAACCGCGCTGAGGCCAGTTCGACATACTTTGGTGAAATTTCGATACCGAGGCTGTTGCGTCCCCAGCGCGCCGCCGCTATCAGGGTGGTTGCCGTCCCCATAAAGGGATCGAGCACCATGTCGCCAACGAACGAGAACATCCGCACCAGGCGCTCGGCCAGCTCGAGCGGATAGGGGGCCGGGTGATGGCGGGTCGAAGCTCCCGGTAGATCATCCCAGATCTGACGGAACCAGCGGTTAAACAGCTCTTTGGGGATGCGCGAAAGTTCGCGCTGCTCGGCGGTAGGCTTGCGGTAGCCGCCCGGCTTGCGCTGCATCAGGATATACTCGATGTCGGTCTTGATAATGGCGTTAGGCTCGTAAGGCTTGCCCAGAAAGCTCGAGCCGTTTTGCACCTCGAGGGTGGCGTTAGCGATCTTGTACCAGATAATCGGATTAAGGTTGTCAAAGCCGATCTTGCGACACTGTACCTGAATATCGGCATGGAGCGGAAAAACCAGGTGGCGGCCAAACTTGCGCCGCGCCACTGCCACATCCCCTACCACCACCACCAGCCGCCCACCCGGCGCCAGCACGCGGTAGGCCTCGTGCCAAACCTTGGCCAGCTCACTCAAGAACGTCTCGTAGTCCTCAATGTGCCCCATCTGACCCGGCGCGTCTTCGTAGCGCTTGAGGTTCCAGTACGGCGGGGAGGTCACGATCAAGTGAACCGAGGCGTCCGCCACCAGGCGTAGCGCAGCTCGAGCGTCGCCCTGCAAGATCAGGTGGCTGGTCTCCCTCAGCCCCAGTAGCGTGTCAGTAGGAAAAAGCGCAACTACCTGTGGCACCATAGCGCCATCGTACCCCGAAATCGGCACTTGGCTGATCAAAGATTGAAGCGGCCCCGCCGGCATGTTAGATTGAACGAGTAGCGAACTTACCGGAGGTACCTATGCCCCGTACCCTCTACGCACCGACTGACCGCGTGCATTTTACCTGGGACACCCGCCACCAGCCCCTGCTGACTATCGAGAGCGGCGACACGGTGGTGGTCTGGACGCGCGACGTTAGCGACAACCAGATCACTCCGGCCTCGACCGCCGCGGTGATCACTAACCTGGACTGGAACCGGGTCTACCCGCTCTGCGGCCCAATTGAGGTGCATGGCGCCGAGCCGGGGGACACCCTGGCCGTTGAAGTGCTCGATATCCACACCCAGGGTTGGGGCTGGACCGGTATTATCCCCGGCTTCGGCCTGCTGGCTGAGCGCTTCAGCGAGCCGTACCTGCGGATCTTTGACCTCACCGGCGGTGACGTTGCCTTCCTGCGCGAAGATATCGCCATCCCCATCGAGCCGTTTTTTGGCACCATGGGCGTCTGCCCGGCCGGCGCTCAGGCTCAGGCGGTGATGCCTCCAGGAAGGTTCGGCGGCAACCTCGACACGCGCCAGCTTACCCGCGGCACCACGCTGTACCTGCCGGTGCAGGAGCGCGGCGCGTTGTTTAGCTGCGGGGACGCCCACGCCGCCCAGGGCGACGGCGAGGTGTGCGTCACCGGCATCGAGGCGCCGATGTACGCGGCGCTGCGCTTCACGCTGCAGCGGGGGCGGCGCATCCCTGCCCCGCAGTTCGTCACAGCCGGAGGGTTGACGCCCCGGGTCAACCAGGCCGGCTTCTACGGCACCACCGGGGTCGGCCCTGATCTGCTGCAGGCCGCCAAGGACGCTGTTGATGCGATGGTTGACCATATCGCCCAAACATATAGCCTGCCGCCGGTCGATGCCTATGTGCTGGCCAGCCTAGTTGTCGATCTCAAGCTCTCTGAGATTGTCGACGCCGGGCAGTATGTGGTCAGCGCGCTGCTGCCGCTGGCGGTGTTCCGCCAGTAACGCCGCTCTGGGTTCGGCGGCCAGCCTGTTGGCGAGGAGTCGTTAATGTGCGATACCATGGTGGCGCTGGGCAATTCAACCCAAGACGGCTCGGTCCTGTTTGCCAAAAATAGCGACCGTCAGCCCAACGAACCGCTGATCCTGATCCGAGTCCCGCGCCAGCAGCATCCCAAAGGGGCTAAGGTCAAGTGTACCTATATTGAGGTCGATCAGGCTGAGGAGACTTACGAAGCGCTGCTGCTCAAGCCCTCGTGGATGTGGGGCGCTGAGATGGGCTGCAACGAATTTGGCCTGACTATCGGTAACGAGGCGGTTTTTACCAGGGAAAAATACAGCGCGCAACCGAGACTCTTAGGAATGGATCTGCTGCGGCTGGTCCTGGAGCGGTGCAACAGCAGCGAAGCAGCCCTGGAGCTGCTGATCGACCTGCTGGCTCGTTATGGCCAGGGCGGCAACTGCGGTTATGACAAGAGTTTTACCTACCACAACTCCTTTTTGATCGCCGATCGGCAGAGCGCCTGGGTGCTGGAAACCGCCGGGAGCTTGTGGGCGGCGGAGCGGGTGAAGGATGTACGCGCCATCTCCAACCGCCTCTCCATCGGCCAGGAGTTCGACCACAGCCATCCGGAGCTGGTACGGCACGCGGTGAAGAAGGGGTGGTGCCAGAGCGAGGCCGACTTTCACTTTGCCCGGTGCTATAGCGATCCCTTAGTAACCAAGCTGAGCTGCTCGGCTGACCGGCTGCAAACAACGCAGAGCGTACTGGAGCAGGAGAAGGGCCGCATCGATAGCCGCACCATGAAAAAGATCCTGCGCTCTCACCATCCGGCGGTGCAAGGGCGGCAGTTTACCCGGCACTCGCTCAAGAGTGTCTGCATGCACGGCGGTTTTATCTACGGCGACCATACCACCGGCAGCTTTATCGCCTCCCTCAACGACCAAAACACCTATCTGATCACCGGCAGCTCGACACCCTGCCTCGCCCTGTTCAAGCCCTACTGGTTGATCGAGGGCGAAAACTTCTCCTTTAGCGAGGATAATGCCTTGGCTGCGGTAGCTTTCTGGCAGCGCCGGGAGCGGCTGCACCGGCTGGTCCTGGAGAACAAAGTCCCCGATCTAGGAGCCTATCTGTCCGAGCGCGACCACCTGGAGGCTGAGCTCGAGCAGCTCTCTTCCCTGCCTACTAGCGCTGACCCGAGCGAAGCGAGACGCCGTCCCGAGCTTGCCGAGGGAGTGATGTTTGACCCGAGCCGCCTGCGGGAGATTATGGACTACGCCCTGAGCGAAGAGGAAAAGTTACTGGAAAAGACCCTCAGCACCGCGGTCAACAGGCCGGGCAAAATCAGGGGTTCGTGGTATTTCAGGCGCTACTGGAGGGGCCAGAATGCCGCTTTGGCTAAGCCGCCGAGGGTATAAGGGATTGACTGCCTGCTCAGTCAAGCAGGCGGCGCGAGGCCTTCACCGCCCCGAGCGGGTTAGACACCGCCTGCCGGGTCAGCGCCCAGGCCCGCTTGACCGCCAACTCCTCGGTGCTGAGCTGCGCCTCGGGCAGTTCGGCGTACCAGGCGACCTCCTGCGCCTTGGCGTTCAACAGGTCATTAAGGATCTTATGCAGCGCGTCACGGACCGCCAAGCCCTCACGCAGCAGATCTTGCAGCTCGAGCACCCGCTCGACCAACTCGGCATGGGTCATGGTCTCTAGCTCTTCACGGCTGCGTTGCACAATATTCTCCTACCAAAGTAGTCGAGCCTGTCAGGTAGTGGGTTGTGGGTTGTCGGTAGTAGGTTGTCCCACACCCCACTACCCACTTCCCACTTCCTGTTTTCCCACAGCCTACACCCCCGAAGCTGTACAAGTCAGTCCCGCCACTCCCGCACCGGGATCAGCTCGCCGCCGTCCACAGTGGCGTTAGTTACGGCATGGCCGCGGGTCATCTCGACCTCCAGCACCGCCTGATCGAGCGTCTGGGAGCCGGTCAGCGTCTTACGAATGAAGTAGCCGCGACCCTGAGCGCTCATCTCGCTAGTCTTTGAGAGCCGCACCTTGATGATCTCCCCGTGCTTGTTGGTGCGCACCCGGGCCAGTAGAAAGTTACCCTCATGCTTGAAGTTGGGGTTGGCACGCCGAAAGAACATACGGTATTCTACCGAAGTTCGGGCC
>JAGXSO010000029.1 GCA_018333775.1 Truepera sp. | reverse complement strand
GCTAAATGCCCTGATTGCGGCGGCCCGCTGCGCTTTGAGGAGGGGTGCCGTAAGTGTGAGGCGTGCGGTTACAGCAAGTGTGGTTAGCTGGGCACGGGTAAAAAGGCTACCAGGTCACGCTCCTGCTGTGCTGTGGCCTGCGGTACCCCTTCTCACCTGAAGCGTGATAGCCTACCGTCAACGGAGGTAGTGATGCGCACGCTACTGATTAGTCTTGGTCTGCTGCTGCTGTGGCCGCTGGGCTGGGCACAAGGTATCACGAGCGTTGCCGTCTATCCCTTTAGCGGCCCGGATGTCATCTTAGGGACGGCGGTGGCCGATCGGGTGGCGGAGGGGTTGGTTGATGACGCCCTGGTGATCGGAGTCTTTCCCACGCCGGTGTTGGTGCCGCCGCTAGTGGCCGAGGAAGGTTTTTTCAACCCGCTAGCCTTCCTGAACGAGCGCTTCGAGGTAGCCGGTTTTGACGGCGCTGCGATGGTGCGTGAGACGCTGGGGGTGGATATCGCGCTAACCGGGTCGGTGACGCTTACCGGCGAGCGGCTGAGGCTTGATCTCTACCTGGCCACGCCTGAGCGGGTGACGCGGTATATCCTGCGCGCCCCACAGGGCGAGCCTGGGCGTTTGGCAGTCCAGGTGCTGGGGATACTCAACCGCGAGTTCGATCTACCGGTAGATACTGACAGCACCACTATCGACCTGCTAACCGCTTATGGCGACTATGTGCAGGCGCTGGCGCTCTTAAGCGGCGGCTTTACCGCCGAGGCGCTAGCGCGGCTAACGCAAGCAGTCGCCGCCGAAGAGGCCGAGGCGCACTGGCAGGAGCTACTTGGCCATTTGCAGGCGTGGCTGGCGGGCGGTGAGGTAGCCGACCCGCTGCTGTGGGCGGCACTGGAGTTGACCCGGTCACCGCTGGATAACCCGCGCGCTATCGCAGCTTTTCAGGCGCTGGCAGCCGAGACGGAGTGGCCGCTGGCTCAGCTCTGGGTAGCCACCCTCAGAGCCAGCATCAACGACCACCCTGGGGCCAGGGCGGCTTTCGAGCAGGCGGCGCGCTACCCGTATGGCCTGGCAGCTAGGGCTGTCTACCGGGCGGTCAACCGGGTCGAAAGCGCACATCAAGACCTCACCGAGCTAGTTGAGATACCAGAGCGGAGCGCGCTGCTCGGCGCGCAGCTAGCCGCGCAGCAGCTCGGCGAGACCGCTCTGGAAATAGAGGCCCTGGCGCTGTGGAGCCGCGTGGCGCCCTTTATGACCTACCCCTTCGAGCGGAGATCGTTCATCGCCTTTGACCAGGACGATGCGCTGGCCGCGGCCCAGGCGCTGGTGGTGGCGGTAAGCTTAGCGCCCGAGAGCGACCTGTACTGGACCAACCTGGGCTGGGCCTACTACCTGCTCGGCTTTTTGGAGCGCAGCGAGCGCGCTTCGCTGCGCGCCCTGGAACTGAACGACCAGCAGTACGTAGCCTGGTATAACCTCGGCCTAGTACAGGCTGTAACAGACCGCCTCAGCGAGGCGATGGAGGCTTACCAGCACGCCCTAGCCATCGACCCCGGTGTGGAAGATGAGGCTATCGTTGATCTCGAGAACGCGCTAACGCTCTATCCGGATCAGATCGGGGTCCACTTCGCGCTCGCTACGCTGTACGAAGCCGAGGGGCGCCGCGAGGAGGCCGCTACTCAGTTTGAGCAGTTTCTGGCTCGCGGTGGGGGGGAGCCCTTTGCTGCGCAGGCACGGCAGCGCATCGCTGTGCTGCGCGCTCCGCCGCCGCCTCTGGAAATTACCTCCGATATCACGCTCAGCCTCGGTGCACGTGGCCCCGTCACCGCTACTTTCCAGCCCGGCGACCGCCTGGTTGCCCGCTTCGAACTCTCTACCCCCGGCTTCGAGCTACCCTCACAGGTAATGGTGACCCTGAGGCTTCAGGATGCCGACCTAGCAGCTTTGTCGCAAACGGTAAGCATCCCCCGGGGCGCAGTGGCCTTCGTCATCGGCGATATCGCTCTGGATCTCCCGGCGACCTTAGCCGCCGGCAGCTACCGGCTCAGCCTGAGCGTGAGCGGGTTAGCCGAGCAGCTCGTTAGCACCACCGTTCCCCTGGAGGTGACCGGCAGCCCATCGCTGCTGCGCCGCCTAGTCAGCCGAGGGATTGTGCTGCGCACGCTTGATACCGATATGGCCATCTACACAGCGGCTGATTTAGCGCGTAGTGAACCCGACCTTCGCCTGGTCGAAGCGCTGCTGCAAGAGCTGCGCCTAACGGCTGCGGCGGCGCAAGAGGCGCTACCCGAAGTCACGGTGGGCCGCTTCGCGGGCAAGCAGGGCGGGGCGCTCTTCCGGGAGAGCACGGCCGACGATGTGCACGATTTTCTTGGCTTCGTGCTGGCGCAGGCCGGTCTGGCTAACTCGAGCTTTACCTTTGTGGACCTTTATGCTCAGTGGGCGCTAGATGGCGCCCCTGCGCCGTAGGAGAGATGATGCGCGTCGGTATTGTCGGAGCTGGAACGATGGGGGTGATGCACGCTGCGGCTTGGGCGCAGACCGGCGCCAAGCTGGTAGGCGTCTATAGCCTGCGCGGCGGGCCGGAGCTTGCCCACCGTTATGGCGCCAGAGTGTTCGAGCGTTATGATGAGCTGCTTCAGGCGGTCGATGTCGTCGATCTGTGTGTACCCACCGACCTGCACCCCGCCATGACAGTGCTGGCGGCGGAGGCCGGCAAGCATGTGGTGTGTGAAAAGCCTCTGGCACTGACTATTGCTGACGGCGAGGCGATGATCGCCGCTTGCGAGCGGGCTGGGGTCAGGCTATTTATCGCTATGGTGGTGCGCTTCTTTCCGCAGTACCGGGCGGCGCAGCAACTAGTGGCGGCCGGGCAGCTCGGGGCCTTGGGGGTGCTGCGGCTTAAGCGCGCCGCCTATCAGCCGCACAAAGAGGTCGATAACTGGTTCTTGGACGAGGCGCGCTCGGGCGGCATGGTGGTGGACCTGATGATTCACGACTTCGATTACGCCCGCTGGCTGGCTGGCCCGGTGACGCGAGTCTACGCTCAGTCGGCTCGAGCCCATCGACCGTCGTCCTCAGGCGACTACGCCCTGGTCACCTTGCGCTTTGCCTCCGGCGCCATGGCCATCGTCGAGGGGGGCTGGGCCAACCCGCCGGGGGTGTTCCGCACCGGCTTCGACCTGGCTGGGAGCGAAGGGCTGATCGAGTGGAGTTCGGACGATACGGCCACTATCCGCACCTTCTTGCAGCAAAGTTCTGCTCAGGCGGCGGCCTGCCCTGAGCGCAGCGAAGGGGTGGGGTTGCCGCTGGCGCCTTTGCTCGAAGACCCTTATACTACCCAGATCAAACACGTCTACCGGGCCATCGCGACCGGTGAACCGTTTGCCGTGACGCCGCAAGACAGCCTGGAGGCGCTGCGCCTCGCGCTAGTGGCGCGTGAGTCGCTCCAGACGGGGCGGGTGGTGAAGCTATGAAGGTCGGTCTCCTCAGCCTGGCCCACGTCCATGCCGATGGCTATCTCGCCTTGCTGCCGGAGCTGCCTGAGGTCAGGCTCATCGGCTTCTCCGATGACGATACCGAGCGCGCCCAGGCTACGGCAGTCCGGACCGGTATCCCCTGGCTTGGGACGGACGCTGCGCTGCTAGCCGAGCGGCCGGATGCGGTGATCGTCTGTTCGGAGAACAGCAAGCACCGCGCGGCAGTCGAGCAGGCAGCAGCAGCGGGTGCCCATGTGCTGTGCGAGAAGCCCATTGCCACCACCTTAGCGGATGCGCTCTTAATGCGCGCAGCCTGCGAGCGCTACGGCGTGAGCTTCATGACCGCCTTCCCGATGCGTTTTGACGCCTCGGTGCAGGCGCTCAAGGCGATGCTTAAGCAGGGTGAGCTGGGGCGCATCTATGGGATCAACGGCATCAACCACGCCGAGTGCCCGCGCCGTCATCGCGCCTGGTTTGTCGACCCGGAGCTGGCCGGTGGCGGCGCGGTGATGGACCATATCGTCCATTTGGCCGACCTTTACCGCTGGCTCCTGGCCGGCGAGATCACGGCAGTCTATGCCGAAGTGGGCAACCCCTTCCTGCCGGGGTCGGTCGCCGTCGATACCGCCTGCCTGGCTAGCGTCACGCTCTCAAACGGCGTCTTTGCCAGCATCGACGCCAGCTGGAGCCGCCCCGACAGCTACCCGCGCTGGGGGCATCTCAAGTTGGAGGTGGTAGGCGAGCGGGGGACGGTGGTGCTGGACGCCTTCGCGCAGCACCTCACGCTTTATAGCCCTCACGCCTCGCGCCAACCAAGCTGGGTGAATTGGGGAGGCAACCCCAACCGGGCGATGCTGGAGGCGTTTATTGCTAGCGTCCGCATGGGCAGTCCGCCGCCGGTGACCTGGCAGGACGGTTATGAGGCCCTACAAGTAGCGCTGGCCTGCTACGCCTCGCAAGCCGGCGGTGAGGTGGTGCCCCTGGGAGAGCTTGCCGCAGCGGGCTAGAATAGCCTATGGCTTACCGACGCTACGACAGCTCTCCCACCTGGTATCAGGATGGCAAGTGGCTTAGCGGTATTTTGCTGGTGCTGGTAGTGATGGCGCTGCTGCTGGTGGTCACCTTGGCCCAGGTAAGCTCGCCCGGTCCCGGACGGGCTGTCTTGCAGACGGTGCTGGCCATGACCCTGTTCCCCGATGGGTTGGAAGCCGCTACCCTGCCGACCGTGGAGCTACCGACGCAGGTGTCAATTAACGAGCCGCTCGAGCTAGTGACGGGCGTGGCGGTCTTCGCTGCGGCTGAGGAGCTTGACGGCCTGACCCCGGAAAGCGCCCGCTTGCGAGTCGCCGCTGCGCTGGCTGATCTGATCCTGCGCGAAGGGCTGCAAGGGACGCTAACCCGGGTGGCCAATCCGCAGTTGGTTCAGCAGCTCAGCGCCGACTTTGTTAGCGACCTGACCCGGACCTACCTTGAAGCCGCTATGCTCCCTGCCGGGTTGGCCGACGGCTCGAGGCTGGCCGACTGGCGCCAGCAGCGGGCTAACCGCCCCGGCCAGCCGGTGCAGCCTATAGTTGGGGTCTTTGTGGTGGTTGAGCCCACAGAGCTCGAGCCCTTAACTAATCGCGATATTGGGGTGTTAGTGGTGCGCCGCCTCAATGAGGTGCTGCTGACCCAAGGGCTGCCCGCCGCCCAGGCGCTGGTTGGCAACGCCAACTTGCTACAGCGCCTGAACGACTCGGCGCAAGGCGAGATCAGGCAGGCCATCGGCGCGTTTCTCGCCACGCTGCTGATCGCTGAGGAGCCCGCTATCGCACGGCGGCTGACGCAGGCCCGCGCAGCGGCAGCTCAAGAGGACACTACCCCAGTGGTCTGGTTGGGGCCGGAGCTAGCCGACCTGCCGCCCGCTGAGGCTAATGCGCTGGTGCTACAGCGGGTCTCGGAGGTTATCTATGACCGGGGTCTCGCTGAGGCGCTGGCAACCATCACCGAGCCTGACGCTAGGTTGCGCATCGGCGCGGCGCTCGAGCCGTTTAGCGCCTTTACCGCTAGCCAGCACAAACATTGGCTACAACTTAGCTGGCTGCTGGGGGCACTAGCGCTACTGCTCGGTGGGTTGCTGGTCTTTTTCAGCAACGGCTTGAGCCGCGTCATCAACCTTGGGCTGGTGCTGCTCATGGCTGCGGTACCGGGGATGCTGCTGTTTGCAGCGCTCGAGCAAGCGCTGGCCCAATCTGCTACCCCAGCCCTCCCGCACGTCGAAGGGACGCTGGTCTCGCTCGCGGCGCTGGCCCGTTACCTGATGTTGAATATCCCCGACGACGTCGCAGCCATCGCCCTGCGCAACCACCTGGTGGTGGTGATGGTCGGCGCCGGGTTGGTACTGCTGCCCCTGGCGGTGTGGCTGGTAATGACCGTCCGCCCGCGCCGCCGGAGATTCTGACGCTTAAAGCCGAGCACTTGCCCATGAGGCAAGCTTCCTTCGACAGGCTCAGGACAGCGTCGCCACGAGGGATGAAAATAGGGCGAACACGAGGTTCGCCCCTACTTGAATACTTGAATACTTGAATACTTGACTACTGATTTTCGGGAGCGAGGCCTCAAGCGCCTCGGCCGCGTATACTGGCACCTGGTGAAGGTATCTCCTGCCGCGCTTAGCAAGCTCGACTTCGACCGCGTCCGCCAGGCGCTGGCCGAGCGGACCGCCTCCCGACTAGGGACGGAAAGGGCGCTAGCGCTAGTGCCTAACTTGAGCCGGGCCGAGCTTGAGACAACCTGGCAGCGACTGGCCGAGGCGTTGCAGGGGCCATTGTCGCTGGGCGGTGTGGAAGACATCCGCGAGCTGGTGCAGCACGTCATGGATGGGCGGGTACTGGAGGGCCCGGAGCTGCTTAGCATCGCCTATACCATGGACGCCGCAGGGACCATCAAGCGGGCCATCCTGGCGTCCGAGCGTCCGGCGTTATCAGCGCTGGCCCGGGAGATGAGCAGTTTTGAGGGAGTGCTCAGGTTGGTGCGCGAACAGCTCGATCATGACGGCAGCGTGCGCGACGATGCCACCCCTAAGCTGCGCGACATCCGGCGGCGGCTAGCACCCTTGCGTGGGCGCATCCGCGAGCGCTTAGGTGAACTGCTCTCGCGCTACGCCGAGGCGGTCCAAGAACCGATCATCACTCTCAGGCGCGACCGTTACGTGATCCCCATTAAAACCAGCCACCAGGGGAGGGTACCAGGGATTGTCATCGACACCTCGGACTCGGGCGCCACGGTGTTTGTCGAGCCGCAGTCGGTAGTGCCGATGAACAATGAGCTGGCGCTGCTGGAGCTTGAGGAGCGTGACGAGGTGCGGCGCATCCTGATGGCGCTAGGGCAGCGCCTGGCTTTTGAGCCAGGGCTGACGCCGACCTTGGAGGTTTTGGCCGAGCTGGATCTGATCGCCGCCAGCGCCCGGCTAGCCCGCGACTGGCGGTTAGTGCAGCCGAGCTTGAACGACCAGGGAGAGGTGCGCCTGGCGGCGGCGCGCCACCCGCTGATTAAGGACTGTGTGCCGAACACGCTGCGGCTCGGTGCGAAGCGGCGGCTACTGATTATCACCGGACCTAACGCCGGCGGTAAAACTGTGGCCATCAAGACCTTGGGGTTGGCGGTGTTGATGGCTCAGAGTGGGCTGTTCGTGGCGGCGGCGAGTGAGCCGGCTCCGACGGTGCCGTTTTTTGACGCCCTACTGACCGATATCGGTGACGAGCAGTCGATTGAGGCCAGTCTAAGCACCTACGCCGGGCACCTCAAGAACCTCCGGACTATCGTCGAGCAGGCCGACGAGAGCGTGCTGGTGTTAATCGATGAGCTGGGCTCCGGGACCGACCCCGCCGAGGGGGCGGCGCTGTCACAAGCGGTGTTGGAGCAGCTCTTGGCGAGCGGGGCGCGGGGGCTGGTGACCACCCACCTGGCGCCCATTAAGGTCTTCGCCGCGCAGACGCCGGGGGTAGAGAACGCCGCCATGCAGTTCGACGTAGCGGAGCTAAGGCCGCGCTTCGAGCTGGTAGTTGGGCAGCCGGGGCGGAGCTATGCCATCTCAATCGCTGAGCGCTTGGGGCTGCCTGACGCTCTATTGAAGCGAGCCCGCGACATCCTGGGGCCCGAAGGGGTGGGCTTAGAGGCGCTGTTGGAGGCGCTCGAGCGCGAACAGGAGAGGCTACTAGCCGAGCGGAGCGAGCTGCAAGCGGCCCACGCCCAGACGCTGCAAGAGGCTGAGCTGCTGCGGGCCCAGATCGCCAGGCTGCGCCAGCGCGAGCAGGAGGTTTTAGCCGCCGCCGCCGCGAAGGCCGATGAGCTGCTGCAAGAGACCTTGTTGCGTGCCAAGGCGCTCAAGCGCACCGCGACCAGCGATCAGCAGCAGCGCGGCAAAGCCTTGGCCGAGCTACAGGCGCTGCGGCGCACGGTGCGCGAGAGGGCGCCCGACCAACCTCAGAAGGCGTCAGAGGAACTGCTCCCTGGCACTGAGGTGCTGGTCCCCGAATACGGTGCCAAGGGGTTAGTGGTAGAGCGGCGCGG
>JAGXSO010000028.1 GCA_018333775.1 Truepera sp. | reverse complement strand
CGCAAAGATGCGCTCGAAGGTGTCCTGACTAGGAATGCCTGAGGGCAGCTTCAAAAACGTCTTTAGCCAATCTTGCTGTGCTAAGGCGTACTGGTGAATCTGGCTGTAGCTGTTGGCACCGCAAATGACTGCTAGGATGCTGATGACGACGATATCTGCCAGCTCATGTCTAATGCCTCTTGGCTTACGCGGGTCGGGTAGGTCGGTGAAGTGCTTCAATAGTCCAGGAATCTCTATCGCTGTCATCCCTGACTCTACCTCAGCGACTTTGCGGTAGCCCTGTCTCTACCGGCACCTCATGGCGCTCGAGCACCGCGATGGCGGTATAGTCGTTGGCCTGTCCCAGATCGACCCCTAAGATGTAATCGGGCTTGCTCATAGCATCTCCTAATTGTCGGGTGAAGCCTTAAACAGCGGTGCGACCTCGTCGCTTAAGGCGGTCATGACTTGCTGGTAGCTGAAGACGCTGTCGGTCGCTTCCACAAACTCGCACAGGTACTCTTGCTTAAACCACCACTCGCCCAGCGCGCCCCGCTCTTCGGCAAGAAACTCGGCGCTGATGCGCGGCACCTCGGTAGCAGGGACTTTGACGCGCTGCCACCCTTCGCCCTTGTCCCACGCTTCCCAGAAGTGGCCGCGCTTGCCGAAGGGCGTTGACATGAGGATCAGTCGCCCGGCACTCACGGCTAACATGGGCCGGACACTGTAGTAGAGCGCATCCGGTACGCGGCTTGCTTCGTCCTCGATGATGAGCGTCGCCCCCGAAAAACCTCGGATGGTGGCTTCGCTGCCGGGCAGGCTCACCACGCGCCCCCCGCCGCGCACTGCCATGCTGAGCTTGTTGTCTTCGGTCAGCTCTGGGGGTCGTGGTAGCCGCTCGCGCAGCTCGGTCACCTTCCGAAACAGCTCACTTGACTGGCGCAGCGACGGTGAGACCAGCAGCGTGAGACTGCCGGGATGGTAGAGGGCGGTGTGTAGACCAAGCACGGCGGCGGTGGTGCTCTTCCCGGCTTGGCGGCTGCAATTCAAGAGGTCGCGCTTTGAGCTGGACGCAATCACTCGGCGTTGCCACGGGTCAAGGGTGAGCTCGAGCACCTCGGCGGCGAAGGCCACCGGGTCGAGGGCGTGTCTTAGGTCGTCCCTCACGCTGCCCCTTCGCTGACTCTCAGGGCAAGGCTCAGAGCCTGTCCTGAGTTTATCGAAATGGTTGGGCGAAGCCTTGGAGCAGGCCCTAGCGTTCACGCAGCGCCTCCAAAACGGCCTGCCTTGCGTCTGGATAGGGGCTTAGGGCACGGATGACGAGCGCTCTCAGCTCGAGCCATTCGGCGTTGACGGTGATGCTGACGGTTGCGGCCTCGCTCAGCTCGCCCAAGAGCCGCGCCTCGAGCTCGAGCTGACGCTCACAGCGGGCGATAGCCTTAAGGGCCAACTCGTTATCTTGCCCGGCTCGAGCCTCGCTCAGGATGGCCCGCGTCTCGGTGTTGAGCGCTTGCAGGCGGGCAAGCAGAGTGCCCGCGCTGGCTACCTCACTCGCCTCATGGGCCTTGGCAAGCCGGACCGGGATATGGCCGGCGGCGATGTGGCGACGCAAGGCGGCCTCGGTAACGCCGTAGTGCGTCGCTATGCGTCGATTTGACAGCTCCCCAGCAAGCAGCGCCGCGTCAAGGGCCTCGCGCTTCGCATGCTCGCAGATGGTGCAGCGTCTAGGCACCGCGCACCTCGAGCCCGGCAAAGAGCCCGCCATTTAGTGCCTCGGCGGTGCGGGGCGACAGCCACAGGCACTCGGTCGCCACCTTGCGCCGGCCATTGACGGTGGTCTGGGTGCTGACCTTTTGCCAGCCGTAGCGCTCCAAGTGGCGCTGGTAAAGCGGGCTAGCGTAGCCGCTGATAAGGCAGTATCCCTCCAGGGCTCGAGCCCGCAAGAGCAGCAGGCGGTGCTGCGCGTCACTCAGTTCAAAGGCATAAACCTTAGTGAGAGTCTGATTGCGTGTGGAAGCAACATAGGGTGGGTCGAGGTAAAAGAGCGTCTGCGGGCTATCGAAGCGCCGCAGCACATCAAGCGCGTCTTTGCACTCGATCTGCACCCCCTTGAGGCGCTCGGCTACTCTGGCCAGGTGGTCGATGTTGCACCACGTCACCGCCGGGCTGTGCCAGGTGGGGGCGGTCTTAAGGTAGCGCCAGCCGCTACGCCGCCAGTGCTGCCGGCCATTGGCCCCCAGGCTCAGCCATGAGGCCACGAAGAAGCGCCGGGCCTGCTCGAGCGGGTCGAAGGCTTCGCCCAACCATTCCGTAGGCTTGATGCACTCAAGGTACTCTTGCCGCGCATAAGGCGTGAGATCGATGGCTCGAGCCAACTCTTTGGGCCGCTCGCGCAGCACCCGGAAGAAGTTAACTACTTCACCTTCTAAGTCGTTGTAGGTTTCAAGCGCGCTGCGTGGCTTGCGCAGCAGCACCGAGGCACCACCGCCAAACGGCTCCACGTAGTGCCCGTGGGGCGGGAAGTGGCGGATAATCCACGGTGCCAGGTTCCACTTGCCGCCGTGATAGCGCAGCGGTGGGCGGGCCGGCACAGTCACCTGTGGGTTCATGACGGCTCGGCCCCTTGTAGATAGCGCTCGAGCTCTCTTATCGCCTCGCTAGCCCCCTTTGCCACCACTGTGCGGTAGCCTTGCGCGGTTAGCCGATCAAGCCACGTTTGCTGGATCAAGCTGAGCTTGCCACCACGCCGCCGTTTGAGTTCCAAATAGAGCCCATGATAGGGACCGCGCGGCACCGGCAAACAGAGGTCGGGCACGCCGGGGCGCACACCCTCGGCTTTGAGCTTGCCGGCGGTCGCTTTTTCTATGGTCTTTAGAACAATGCTCAAGCGTTAGGTTTATCTTAGAGTCCGGCATGAACACGCCAAGAACAGTAGAAACGGACCTTGTTTCCTTTACATGGCAGGTGCCAAAAGACGGGTTTAGGATTGTTGAAACCTTTGCCATATCCCGTTGTGGTGCAGGCGCCACGCCGCCGCGATACCCTGACGTTGTCAGCGCGCCCCCACGCCAAGCCTTGGTTGAGGAAAGGTCGCTTGAAGATGGTCACGAGCTTACGACGTACATCACGCACGGGCCAGATGAACGGCTCGAGCTCTGGATTCACAACTTCGGGCGGGACTCGGCGGGAGAGAACTACGAATACGACGTGTTTCAAGACACCCCTAGGCTCTATGAGACGCTGGCTGACACCCCAGCTACCCCAGAAGGTGTGCTCGAGTTCGCCAACAAGTATGGGGTGCTTGAAACGCGGGGAGTTATGCTCATTCGTGGTTACAACGAGCAAGAAAGATCGGCTGCCTATCCTGCGCAACCGGTAGACATTTGGTTTGAACGCATCGAGCAAATGCGTGAGGTGGTGACGCTGTGGCGCATGGCAAAAGAGGGCGCGTTTGCGCAGCTTCGAGAGTGCTTCGATTACCCCTTGGCGCCGAAGTAGCGCAGTGCCTCGAGCACCTTATCAAGGGTCGTTTCAACCGAGATGCTGGCGCCAAGGTCGGTCGTGAAGTGGACGGTCGCGGCCCTACTCATCGCTACCTCCCCTTCGCCAAGGCTCAGGGCAGGCATTGTAGGCAGTAGGGGCGGCCATCAGGCCACCCCCAGGACTTCTAGTGCCTCAAGGCTTCGCCCGACCATTTCGTCGCTGATCAGCGCAGCGCCGAGCCGAAGGCGTACCACTTCATGCGCGTAGGCAGCGCGGCGCTTGGCGATCAGCTCGCTGGTCATGAAGGCGACGACCTTACGCCGCTCGGCAGCGTCGAGCAGCCCGGCGCTCCGCTTGCCCGTGAGGCAATAGAGCACGGCGCGGTAGGCTTCATCGGGAAGCTCGAGGTCGCGAGCAAGTGCGTGGATGCGCGCAAGGTCGCGGTTGCGGGTCCTGTTGTGGGGGTGTGTGCTAGTGTTCATGATGACTCCCTTTGGGTGAGTTTCTAAGGGGCTCGAGTCTTGGCGGGCACGTGCCCCTTAGATAGCATCTAGTATACACTTGTGTAGGTAGACTGTCAAGTATTTATGGACTACACTAATGCTTGCTATGGCTCATAAGGTCCAATGGAAGTTCGACGATTACCTGAAGAAGCACGGGCTTACAGCGGCTCGAGTAGAGCGTGAGATTATCAAGCAGGGTTATCAGTGGGGAGCCAAAACCATTTACCGTTTTACCGGTGAAGGCCCAAAAAACCTTAATAGAGACAGCCTTGAGGCAATTCTAACGGGCCTCGAGCGCCTCACCGGCCATCCTGTTCACATTTCAGACCTTCTCGAAGTCGAGCACGACGCCCTCAATGCCGCCCAGGAGTTGTCGGGCGAAGCCTTGGGGCGTAAACCTTCATGGCGCGACCTGATCGGTCTCTTTGAGGACCCCGACAGCCCCGGCGACATCAGCGCTCGCATGGACGACTACCTCAACGAGTCGATGCTACGGGAGTATGAAGAAAGCACACGGGGAGAGCGTTGAAAGCGGTCTATCTGGACACCACGCCGCTGTACGCCACCGTCGATAAGCGCGACCAGAACCACGGGCGTGCCCTTGCGCTCTTCGAGCGGCTCGAGCGTGAGGGTATCAAGGCACACTGCCCCTTGCCTACGGTGCTCGAGCTTCACCGGCTGCTGATTACCCGCAAACCCGCCGACCCAGGTCGGGCGCACGCGGTGGCGCAGTGGGCGCTCGATGCGTTCACCCTGGTACTCCCCACCGAAGAGCACGTCAAGGAGGCTCGAGCCACCTTGCGGCGCTTTGGCGACCAGCGACTCACCCTGACCGACGCCACCATCGCGGCGATGGCCAGCCGTGAAGGGGCTTCGATTCTGACCTTTGACCGGCACCACTTCGGCTTAATGGGCGCTGACGTGTACGGCTAAGCCGCAGATCAGGAAGGGATGAACGATGGCCAAGAGACGCCGCCGCGCCAAGGGAGACGGGGCGCTGTTTCAGCGCAAGGACGGACGCTGGCAAGGGGAAGTCTTCTTGGGCTACGACGGCGAAGGCAAGCCGCGCTACAAGGCGGTGACCGCCAAGACGCAAGCGGCCTGTCGCGAGAAGCTCGAGCAGCTCAAAAAGCAACGTGACGCGGGCATCTTGCAAGCCGACAAACTCACCATGACCGGCTATCTCGAGCGCTGGCTCGAGACCAAAGCGAGGCAGGTCAAGCCGCGCACCGTTGAAATTTACCGCGATGCGGTAGCGCGCTGCATCGCCCCACTTATCGGGCGTACCCCTCTTGGTAAGCTCACTGCGCTTCAGGTGCAAACGATGGTCGGTGAGCTTGCTGACCAGGTGGGTGTGCGCACGGCGAATATCTGTCGGACGGTGCTCTATAGTGCCCTGAAGCAGGCGATCCGCTGGCAGCTGGTGATGGTCAATCCGGTTGAGGCAGTAGACCCGCTAAAAGAGACTCCGCGCGAGATGACGCTGTGGGCCCCTCACGAGGTGGTGCGCTTCCTTGAAGTGGCGGCTTCTCACCGGCTTTACGCGCTCTTTTACCTCGTTATCCTCACCGGACTGCGCCGCGGCGAGGCACTCGGCCTTTGCTGGCAAGACGTGCACGGCGACAGCCTTATGGTGCGGCGCTCGCTCACCCTCGTTGATGGCAAGCCGGTACTCTCGCCGCCGAAAACGGCAAAGGGGGTAAGGCGGGTGGCGCTCTCGAGCGACGCACTCAGCGTGCTCGACGAGCACCGCGCCCGCCAGCAGGCGCTGCGCGAGTTTGTAGGGGAAGCGTGGGGCGGCAGCCGCTGGCGCGACGTTGACCTTGTGTTCACCAGCGAGCTAGGGACGGCGCTCCATCCCCGCAACCTCGAGCGCAGCTGGTACGCCCTGCAAGAGAAGGCGGGCGTGCCACGGGTAAGGCTTCACGATCTACGGCACCTCAACGTCTCGCTGCGCCGCAAGCAGGGTCAAGACGCCAAGTTGATTGCCGACCAGGTAGGACATACTAACCCGGCGTTCACGATGCGCCTATACACCCACCTCTTCGACGATGACCGCCGTGCTGCTGCCTTGAGCATGACCGACCTCTTACCGGCTCGAGCCAGTAGCGAGCCAAACTGAGTCCCGTACCTGCACTTTACCTGCATTTTGCTCGTTAAGACCGCGACCCCGCGGTTGGCGGGGTCGTCGTTGTTAAGTCTGGTACATGCTTTTTAGTGGTGGGCGATGCTGGATTTGAACCAGCGACCCTCCGCTTGTAAGGCGGATGCTCTCCCGCTGAGCTAATCGCCCATAGTACATAGAGGTATCGTCTGGGTTAGCGCGGCTGACGATACCTCGATGATGGTGACCCCTACGGGATTCGAACCCGTGCCGCCACCTTGAAAGGGTGGTGACCTGACCGCTAGTCGAAGGGGCCTCAGTGGTGGGTCGTACAGGACTCGAACCTATGACCCGCTGATTAAAAGTCAGCTGCTCTACCAACTGAGCTAACGACCCAGCAGCTTTGTCAGTATATGTAGCCGGATGGACGCTGTCAAGCGCCACGCTGACAAAATTCGTCCCCCTTTGGCTGAAATGATCGGTGCGGCTGCGCTGATTGGGCTTGCCAAGAGGGGTGACTTCGCTTTGCTGCTAGCTTCTAGCAAACAGGGTCGGTAGACCCCCAATCTGATAACCCGGCATGTCAAAGAGCCGTCACGGCGGAACCCTCTCTGGCTCATCAGTTGGCGCACCCTTGAGCTTGCTATACTTGGGTATGCGACTCTCGAGCACCGATATCTACGCTTGTCAGGCGCTAGGCTATCTGGGGATTCAGCCGCCTGGGCGCTGGACGGGCTCGGACGAAATCAGCGACGCGACCGGCGTGGCTAGGCCGTATCTAGTGCGGGTGCTGGCGACGCTCTCTGCTGTTGGTATTGTGAGTTCAAAAAAAGGGGTTGGCGGGGGTTACGCCCTCTCGCGGCAGCCTGAAGAGATTACGCTGCGTGACGTCCTGCGTGCCATCGACGGGCCGGTGGCGCCGCTAAGCTGCATCAGCCTTAACTGGCACAAGCCTTGTGCGGTCGAAGAGCGCTGCCATGCCCGCAACGCTGTCTGGAAGCGTGTGCGCAACGCACTCTTGGCGGCTCTAGCTGAAGTAACCGTGGCTGATCTGGCGGCTGACTTTGCACAACGGATCGACTATTCGCTGTGCCTTGATCACTTGCTAAGTCCCAACGTCGAGCAACGGCACATTAACCGCTATCAGAACGAATGATAGCTAGTGCCAGCCCATGCACGGGCGGATTAGACTGAAGCGGATTAGATTGAAATAGTCCGCCCAGCCCGAATGCACCCGGTACAGACCCGCTGAGTAGCTCCATGGCCGGAGCGCCAGACCTTGACCCGCTGCAAGTTGGGGTACTTCCAGGTCTTCTTGATGCCGGTGGTGTTCTTGCCGACCCCGCCCAAACGCTTCGCCTTGCCGCTGCGCACCACGTCCTTAAGGACAATCGGCCGCTTGCCGCATAGTTCACAAACCTTTGCCATAACCTTCCTCCGAATAAGAGCGCTCAGCCGTCAGCTATCCGTACTCTGCAGCCTGTGGGAGAACCTTTTCTCAGATCGGCCACAACCGGTGCGGTTCCATGCTCGGTAGCGCACCAGAAGCCTTACGGCCTCTAAGCCTAAGGAGCATAGCACAAGGGCGCGGTGCGCGCCAAGGCTATCATTAAACTCAGCCCTCTGGCATAGCCCTCTAATGAAGCAAGTCTATACTCTAGGGAGTAGGGCACGAGCCACCTGTGGTGGCAAGACACCTCCTAGAGACACGTGACCCCTCCGAGCGAGACTGGAGCCCTCCCGGTCTCGCTTAACTTACTGAACTGTAACCCGGTAAAGCAGCACCTCTTCCTGACCGGGCTCGAGCGCGAACAGCAGCGTCCAGCGGATGGCGGTGTACTCGTTTGGGGCGGCCACGCGGCGCGAGCCGTCGGCAGCGGTAACGAGTACCGGAGCCTCCATGAAGGTGTTGCCATCGACGGTGAATTCAGTCAGGAGGCGCTCCGA
>JAGXSO010000027.1 GCA_018333775.1 Truepera sp. | reverse complement strand
CCCTTGGGGGTGTGGCGGACCTCGGGGTGGAACTGCAAGCAGTAGATGCCGCGCTCGGCGTCCTCCATAGCGGCAATGGGAGTGCTGGCGGTGGCAGCAGTTACCGCAAAGCCCGGCGGAGCGGCCTCAACCGAATCGCCGTGGCTCATCCAGGCCACAAACTCGCCTTCAACATGCTTGAACAGCTCGCCCTGATAGCTTTTCAAGCCTACCTTGCCGTACTCGCGCAGCTGGCTCGGCTTAACCGTGCCGCCGACCGCCTGGGCGATTAGCTGCATCCCATAACAGATGGCCAGTATCGGCCAGCCGGACTCCAGCAGCCCAGTCGGGAACCGCGGGGCGCCCGGATCGTAGACACTCTGCGGGCCGCCGGAGAGGATGATACCTTTGGGCTCTTGCGCCGCTATCTGAGCTAAGTCGCTAGTGCCGGGCAAGATCACCGAATAGGCGTTGAGTTCGCGCAGGCGCCGGGCAATCAGCCGGGTGTACTGCGAGCCGTAATCGAGAACGACGATGCTGGCCAAGGTTCCTCCGAAGATCAGTATTCAAGTATTCAAGTATTCGAGTATTCGAGTATTCGAGTAGTCAGCCTCCAGACTACGGCGTATCGGGCTCACGGAGCGTAATGGTGATGGCGCGTTCGTCCGGGACGCGCACCGCCACGACCTCCGAGGTAAGGTTCTGGAAGCGGGCTTGCAGCTGCCACAACCCTGCCTGGTCGAGCACCGCCGGGCCAGGGACGGTGGCAACCTCGTTGCCAGGGCGCAGGCGCGACCCAGCCGGGCTCTCGACTACTACCAGGCGCACCTGGCGCAGGTCGTCAGGCACAACTCCGACATTTACTATGAAGCGCACCACCGGACTGACCCCAGGTTCCAAGACGTTGCCGAATCCCTGGCGCCAAAAAGCAAGCAAAGCTAGGCCGGTAGCCAGAATTAGCAGCAGAGCGAGGAGCACCAGGCGGCGGTAGGTCCGCTCACGCTGGCCCAGGTCGATGGGCGCTTCGCGCGGCAAGATGGGTGCGGCGGGGCGGCCATCGCCGCTGACGGTACGGTAGGTAGCACCCGGCGGCGGCATCTTCACAAATCCTGGCGTCTCGGGCTCCTGAACCTTCTTGCGCAGAAGCGGCTCGGCGGATGGAAAGTCTCCGGTAGTGCGCAGCTCTGGCCGATCCGGGCGAGCAGCGGCTAGTGGTTTGCGTTCAGATGGCTGGGGACGCGCCACCACCGGCGGCTGACTGAACGGCGTAGCGAGCAGGTCGTCGCTAAGCGACAGCTCGAGATCGAACTGATCGAAGGCGGTAGTGGGTATGGTGGTCTTGGGAGGTGGCAAGGCGGCGATGGCCTGATACAGTTCGCCGGCCAGCGGGCGCGCCTCGGGCTCACCCAGGCAACGGCTCAGCAGGTTACCGGCCTCAGCAGGGAGATGCGGGCCGCACAGAAATAGCAGTGACTTGGCCCACGAAAAGACATCACCGGCATAGCTGGGGCTGGGCTCGGGCGGGCTGTAGCTCGAGCGCTCAGGTATCCAGCGCACGCCATAACCTTCGATAAGGTGGTGCTGACCGGCCCGTAAGAACCGCTCAGGACGCAGGTCGCCATGCACCACACCCGCTTCGGCAGCGTCGCGCAGGGCTCTGGCGCTATCTAACAGTAGCGGAAGCACCCCGTCGGCTTGGAGCGGCTCGAGCAGCGGTTGGTATTCCCGCGAATAGGCTACTACCAACAGACCCTCCTTGCCGTCATAGCTGCTGGCCAGAACGCCCGGAATGTTGTCTGAGGCCAGATCGCCCACGCCTAGCAAGGGCTTACCGGGGAACGTGTAGAGCAGCACCGGCAGGCCGGTGAGCGGGTCTAGGCCTTGATGGGTAGTAACCGGGCCGTGTTGGGCATAGATGGTTTGGGTCTGATAGCGCACCACTGACACCTATTCAGTCTAACGTGTTATAGCCTATCGCGTTACACTCTATCGCGAAAGGCGGGCTATTGCTAGTCGCTCTCTCCCCTATTGGGCCTCCCACGTAGAGCGTTGTATGTTCTGGACGCCAATGATAGCTGTCCATCGGCTCCACAAACAGGATAAGGCAGCGCTTAACTCTGCTATACTGGGCGCGGCCAAGGTTGAGCGGTCCAACAGGTTGTAGGTAGTGGGTTGTAGGAAAAGCCCTCACTACTAACCACTGCCTACTACCCTTTCTAACCAGCTAGTTGTGCCCGCGCGGAGTATAGTTACCAGTGCTGGGGCAACCGATTATCTGACATGCTATTTTGTGGGGCATGGCTAATGCGCTCACCGAAGCCGCCGTGATCGAAGCTCTGCGCGGCGTTAACGACCCGGAGTTACACCAGGACTTAGTCAGCTTGGGCATGGTCAACAAGGTAGTAGTCTCAGATGGGCTGATCGAGCTCACCATCGACCTTACCACACCGGCCTGCCCGCTCAAGGGCCAGATCGAGGCCGATATCAAGGCGGCTCTGCACAAACTTGCCGGTGTCGAGGCGGTGCGTATCACCTTCGGGTCACAGGTGCGCAGCACCACGCAAAACGCCTTGCCAGGCGTCAAGAATATTGTGGCGGTAGGTTCGGGTAAGGGCGGGGTGGGCAAATCGACCGTCGCTGCCAACTTGGCTGCCAGCCTGGCGCTAGAGGGTGCTCAAGTAGGGCTGCTTGATGCCGATATCTACGGTCCCAGCCAGGCCAAGATGTTCGCACTCGACGGCCAGCGCCTCATGGCGGATGGCGCCAAGAACATCATCCCCCTGCGCAACTACGGTGTAAAACTAATCTCCATTGCCAACTTGGTTGAGGACGGTCAGGCGCTCACCTGGCGCGGCCCGATTCTACACGGCACGCTCACGCAGATGCTCCAGCAGACGCTGTGGGGCGAGCTAGATTATCTCATCGTGGATCTGCCGCCGGGCACCGGCGATGTGCAGCTCTCCTTGTCTCAGCTCGTTCCGCTCACCGGCGCCGTGCTGGTGACTACCCCCCAGGAGGTAGCGCTCCTGGACGTGCGACGCGCTTACACCATGTTGCGCAAGATCCATGTGCCGGTCTTGGGCGTGATCGAGAATATGGCGTACTACCAGCTCCCGGACGGTACCCGCGACTACATCTTCGGGCAAGGGGGCGCAGCGCGGTTGGCGGCCAAGGAAAAGCTAGTGCTGCTTGGCGAAATCCCCATCACCCGCCGCCTGCGCGAAAGCGGCGATAGCGGCAAGCCGATCGTGCTAGCCGACCCTGACAGTCCTGAAGCGCTGGCGCTGCGCCGTGCTGCACGCATGTTAGCTGGGCAGATCAGCATTCAGAGCCGAATGACGCTGCCGGTGGTGTAGCCGGCAGGCGCACTGGGACGGAGCGAGGATAGTGGGGGCGCGGTTTATGCCGAAGGCTGCGGTATAATTATGGTTGGGCGGACAATGGCAGCATAGATAGGAAGAGTGCGAAAGCCGAGCCTCTCCGGCTCGGCTTTTCTGGTATAATAGCCACACCGGTGCCAGTTGGCTACTTTCGTTCGGCGCGGTCTGATGTTCCGTGCCGCTAACCGGAGGTGAATTCAGTTTGTGGGAGACGTTGGCGCTTCCCGGTGTCTGACGGCAGGCGTGGTATGGTCCTGAAATCGTTGGCACGAAGTGTTGAAAAGAGGGGTTGAAATGGAAGTGCATGAACTGGTGATCGAAATGAAGTTGCTTGAACGGCGATTGACCCTTTACGAAGAAAAGTACGGCATTCTCAGTGAGGACTTCTATCAGGCGCTGATGGCAGGCAAGCTGGAACGCTACGATGAGTACGACGAAACCCGCAGCGACTTCAGCCGCTGGAAAGGGATCTACGAAACCTGGCAGCGCCGCAAGCGCAAGTACGATGAGCAGGTGAAAAAGCGAGAGATCAGCGAAGCGCTGCGCTTCGAACCTGCATACTGATGTCAGCCAATTTCCTGCGCTCGTTGACTGCCTACAGCCAGTTTGTGGCTGAGTTGCTAGCTCGCCCCCTGGTGGAGCGTTCCACGGTTAGTGTCTGGTCTGCAAGTCAGTATAGCGGCATTGCCGAGGGGGATGTCTGGTTCAGGCACGGATTTCGTCTGCGCATACGGGAAGAGATCGACTTTGACGGGGGTTTGATCACAGCCTATGGTTACGAGGTGTATCAAGGGCAGGAGAAGATCTACTGGTACGATGACTTTCCGCATCCTCAGGATCCCACGTTAGCCTCGACCCATCCGCACCACAAGCACGTGCCGCCCAACATCAAGCGCAATCGCATTCCAGCACCAGGACTTAGTTTTGAGCATCCCAATCTGCGGCAAATCATTGCGGAGGTCGAGGAATTGGTGTCACAGGCAGAGGAGGATGCGTAGCACTCCCGGCCAACAACCGCCGGCAGCCGAAAGATAGCAAGGCCAAGGCCTATCAGATCAAACAGGTCAGGAGTATTCTGGTCAAGTAGCGGTTAGGAGACGCCCATGGCGATTAAGTACGAACTAATCATTTACTGGAGCGAGGAAGACCAGTCCTTTGTCGTCGAGGTTCCGGAGTTGCCTGGCTGCATGGCGGATGGCGAGACCTATGAGCAGGCTGTGGTGAATGCTCAGCAGGTTATCGAGGAGTGGCTCGAGACGGCGCGTGAACTAGGGCGTCCTGTTACAGAGCCCAAGGGCCGGCTGATGGGCGGCGTTGTACCGACAAGAGATGTACCAGCCGTGGATGACACACGCAGGCTTCTTCGACATTTTCTGGCCGCGCTCGCCTATCGCACACAGAAGGCTTTACGGGACACGCCAGCCAACTTCGGCTCGTTCAGTGCAGGGAACGGAGTCCGAACACCGGCCGAGCTGGTTCGCCACATGACTAGCGTGCTCGGCTATGCACGAACATTCTTCATCGGCGGCGAGTATTGGCCGGACCCGATGCCATCGTTGGAACATGAAATCGACCGCTTTCATGAAATGCTACAGGATTTGGCAGATCATCTGGAGGCCGGAGCTCCGCTGCAAGGGACGTCTCCGGAGCGTCTACTTCAAGGCCCTTTTTCAGATGCGATGACTCATGCGGGTCAGCTCATAATGTTGAGACGCCTGGCAGGATTTCCGGTCGCACCGGAGAATTTCGTCTTTGCTCAAATCGACCCGGAACGCCTGGGGCGTAATCAGGCCGAAGCTGTGAGCCCAGACGAAATCTGGCCCGAAGCGCCGGCAGGATGGTTGCCGCCATCTTGTCGGAGATAGTCCCTTGATCTGCGGCGGCATAATTACTAATTGGGCCACAAAGAAGGAGCGATACAATGCCTCGGTACTTGATTTCGTTTGATGACGGCTCGATGGACCATATTCCTGTTGAAGATTGGCAGTCGGTGGGCGAGGCATCTCATAAGGTGGTTCGGCAGGCAAAGGCCGCGGGGGTCTGGATCTTCGGCGGCGGTGTCCAGCGCCAGCAATCGACCATTGTTGCGACAGACGGGACTATCACAGCCGGACCAGTACCGGAGACAAAGGCGGTTATAGGCGGGTTTGCGATCATCGAGGTTTCTTCACGTGAGGAGGCACTGGTTTGGGCTGCCAGGATCGCCGCTGGGTGTCGCTGCGCGCAGGAGGTTCGCGAGATCATGTTCGACCCGGAGTCCTGATAGGAGTTTGCTTGACCGTGTGGCCTAACAGTTCATTCAAGCCGACGCCGCTTCGCGCCGCTGCTGATGAAGGTTGGGCCGCCGGTCGCATGTCACAGCGGCGACGTTCATACGCACCATGTTTGGTACCCGCATTGAAGCAGGGGTACAATCGGCTGAAGTATGGTGGAAGCAAAATCCATCACCACCTACCGGATAACCGACCACGCTCGCGACGAGATGGTTCGTCGTCAAATCACCGAGGCAGAAGTGGCCAAAGTTCTGGCTGCCCCAGAGCAGACTGAAACCGTCCGCGAAGGCCGGGAAGTCTATCAATCTCGGCTGCAATTGGGCGAACCACCCAAGACCTATCTGCTCCGCGTGTTTGTGGACATTGACCGCCTTCCCACAGAAGTAGTCACCGTGTATCGAACCAGCAAGGTGCCGAAGTATTGGAGGACCGCATGAAAGTAATTTATGACCGCGAGACCGATACGCTCACAATTATCTTTGCCGAGACTCCGGTGGCGGAAAGCGACGAAGATAAGCCGGGGGTGATTCTGGATTACGATGCTTCCGGCAATCTCGTCTCTCTGGAAATCCTCGACGCTTCACGTCGGGTCACTGTACCGAACCGAATTGAGTATCAAGTTGCCCCAATGCCAGCGTGACGTACCGGCCACAGACATGCTGTAACATTGGGCGGAACACTTTGAAGCCAAAAGGTGGCCCAACACTGCGTCCAGCCGACTGGCACTTCGCGTCGAGCTAACGCGCCTTTGTCGCAGACGAGTCAATAGTTCAAACGACTCGTCTTAGCGAAGGACGCGCCAGCGGCTGGCGCGAAACGTTATGCCGCACATCAACTTCTCCGGAGGAATCATGAAGTCACCCAACAAGCCACCGCTCAACGGGCCGCACAAGGAACTCTTCTCTGACGGCACTCTTTCTGGCGAGGGGTGCTTCAAGGACGGCAAGCAACATGGAAAGTGGACTTTCTACTACAAGTCCGGTGGGTTAAAGGCCGTTGGAAAGTATGCGAACGGCGAACTGGATGGATATTGGGAGTGGTGGCGCGAGAACGGAAAGCCCCTGCAGGTTGGTTCCTTTGATCTTGGCAAGCAGGTCGGCCCTTGGAAACGCTACTACGAGAACGGCCAGCTTTGGGACGAGGGCGTGTATGCAGACGGAAAGAAGGTCGGTGAATGGAAGGTCTATGAGAAGAGCGGTGAGCTCAAGCAAAGCAAGACGCACAAGTCGAAGAGGTAGTCCGTCGCGCAGAGCTGCCATGGCGGTCAATCCATGCGGCATAATTACTAGTTAGGCAGCCCGCAAAGGAGAAGATCGGATGAGAATCAAACTGACTAGTGTCTTTGTGGACGACCAAGAATCGGCTTTGAAGTTCTACACAGACGTCCTGGGCTTTGAAAAGAAGCGGGACTTCCCGGTGGGACAGTTCAAGTGGTTGACTGTGGTTTCACCCCAAGAGCCCGATGGTACCGAATTGCTTCTTGAGCCAAGCGACAACCCCGCTGCCAGATCATACAAAGATGCGATCTACGAACAGGGGATCGCCGCCGCCGCCTTTGCTGTCGACGACATTCAGCGCGAGTATGAGAGATTGAAGCAGCTTGGGGTTGCCTTCAAAATGGCGCCCACTGAGATGGGACCTACAAAAGTTGCCCTCTTTGATGATACTTGCGGGAACCTGATACAGCTATATCAGGCGTCGTAGCGGCTGCCTAATTGCAGGCCGTTGGGCGGCACGAAGAGGAGACCCAGCTGGAGCCAAGCTCATCAAGCCCGGCCAGAAGGTGTTCTGGGGCGGGTACTCGGGCTATTTCACTGACCCGGACGGTTTCCTATGGGAGGTCGCATGGAATCCGCTCTTCTGGGTCGAGTAGCTCTCCGCGCGCCGCCGCTGTGGTGGCTCTAGCCCAGTCTGCCGGGGTGGTGTGGTATGCTGTAAGCGCGTTAGGCAGGAGGTGGCTTAAGCCTGCCGCCCAGAGAGCCCGAGTGTAGCGCTGAGAGCTCGGGTGCGTGCCGCTTAAGCCAAGGTCGCCTGCCCCGGTGCTAAGGCACCGCGCCGAGGAAGAAAGGCCCAGGCCGAGTAGACCCTCCGGCTCTCGCCCCGACAGCGCGAGGCAATGAGCGCCTCCTGGATACCAGTGAGGAACTGCGGTGGTACCGCGGGACTTAATGATTAACAAGTCTCGTCCGCAACAGTGCGGGCGCTTTTTTTGCGCCCTTGGAGGTAGCTATGGCTTTGGCCACACGGTACAACCCGGTTGAGATTGAGGCTAAGTGGGCGCGGCGTTGGGCTTTAAGCCCTTTTACCGCCGACCCGCATTCGGCTAAACCCCCCTTTTGCATCGTCATCCCGCCGCCCAACGTGACCGGCAACTTGCACTTAGGGCACGCCTTTGACAACACCATCATCGACACCCTGATCCGCTTCAAGCGGATGCAAGGCTTTGAAACGCTCTATCAGCCCGGTACCGACCACGCCGGCATCTCCACCCAGGTGCAGGTTGAGCGGGCGCTGCAGGGAGAGGGTTTAAGCAAAGCCGACCTAGGGTGCGAGGCGTTCCTGGCGCGGATGTGGCAGTGGAAAGAGACCTATGGCAACATCATCCTAGAACAGCTCTACCGCTTGGGAGTCTCCGCCGACTGGACCCGCACCCGCTTCACCATGGACGAAGGGCTGTCGCGGGCGGTGCGGCGCCAGTTCGTGCAGCTCTACCACCAGGGCCTGGCCTATCGCGGCGAGCGGATCGTCCACTGGGACCCCTTAAGCCAGACCGTGCTATCAGATCTCGAAGTCGATCGCGAAGAGCGCCCAGGGAAGCTCTACACCCTGGCCTATCCGAGTAGCCAGGGCGGCGCTATAGCAGTGGCTACCGTCCGCCCCGAGACGGTCTTTGGCGACGTGGCGGTGGCGGTGCATCCCGAAGACGAGCGCTATGCTCACCTGATCGGCACCATGGCGCGCATCCCGCTGACCGAGCGTTGGGTGCCGATTATTGCCGATACGGTGGTCGAACGCGAGTTCGGCACCGGGGCGCTCAAGATCACGCCAGCCCACGACCCCGCCGACTTTGAGATCGGCTGTCGGCACGGCCTACCACGCCCTAGCGTGATCGACTTAGAGGCCAGGCTTACCGGCGAGCTGGTGCCGGACGCGTTCCGCGGGCTGCCGCGCTTCGCTGCCCGCGAGGCGGTAGTGGCGGCGCTGGCGGCCGAGGGGCTGCTGCTGGAGACGCGGCCCCACACCGTGGCCCTGGGGCTGTCGCAACGGACCGGCGAGCCGGTCGAGCCGCTCTTGTCCAAACAGTGGTTCATCGACATGAAGGCCATGGCCGCGCGGGTGCTGCGCGCCCTGGATGAGGGCGAGATGGCCGTAATCCCCGAGCGCTGGGAGAAAGTAAACCGCGACTGGCTGGCTAATATCCGCGACTGGTGTGTGTCGCGGCAGATCTGGTGGGGGCACCGCATCCCGGCCTGGTACGACGATGATAACAATATCTACGTCCCCGACCTCAGCCGGCCCGACCTCGACTGCGACCAGGACCCGCGCTATGCCGGGCTTAAGCTCCGCCAGGACCCGGATGTCTTCGATACCTGGTTCAGCAGCAACCTCTGGCCCTTCTCCACGCTAGGCTGGCCGGATACCGCCGACCCCTTTTACCAGAAGTTCTATCCGACCAGCGTGCTGGTTACCGGCTACGACATCCTGTTCTTCTGGGTAGCGCGGATGCAGCTAGCCGGCTACCACTTCACCGGACAGCGGCCCTTTGCCAAGGTGCTGCTGCACGGCCTGGTGCTCGATGCCGAGGGGCAGAAGATGTCCAAGTCCAGGGGGAACGGCATCGACCCGCTCGAGGTGATCGACCGGTACGGTGCCGACGCCTTGCGTTTCGCTACTGCCCATGCCTCGACCGGCGGCCAGGATGTGCGATGGGATGACCGCCGGGTAGAGATGGGGCGCAACTTTAATAACAAGCTCTGGAACGCCGCCCGCTTGGCTTTCATGAACCTGGGTGAAGAAGCTCCAGGCCGCCCTGAAACGCTGCCCGACCGCTGGATAATGAGCCGCCTGCAATACGCTATCGGCGAGATTACGGCCCAGCTCGAGGCCTTCGATCTGGGTGCGGCTAGCCGTACTGCATACGAGTTCGTCTGGTCAGAGTTCTGCGACTGGTACTTAGAGGCCGCCAAACCTGCCCTGCAGGGCGGTAACCGGCGCACCCGCAGCGTGCTGCGCACGGTTTTGACCGATATCCTTAAACTGCTTCACCCGATCACCCCCTTTATCACCTCCGAGCTTTATGAGGCGCTCGGCTTTGAGGCGCAGCTCGGCTGGGCGGCCTGGCCCACGGTCGATCCGACCCTAGTCGATGCCGAGGCGGAGCGCACCTTTACCCAACTGCAAAACGCTGTAGCTGCGGCGCGTGAGCTGCGCGCGCAGGCGGGTGTGCCTCCGCAGCAGGCGGTGACGGTGCAGGTGCAGGGGCCGGCGGCGCCAACCATCAGCGCTAACGCGGGGCTGTTTACCGTGCTAGCTAAAGCTACGGTGGCAGAGGGCGAGGTTCCAGCAGCGTCGCTGGTGCAGGTAGCGCCGGAGCTTACCTTAAGCCTGCCGCTGGCTGGCCTGGTAGACCTTAAGGAGTGGCGCACCCGGCAAGAAAAACGTCTCAGCGAGCTGCTGCGTGAGGTGGCGCGGAGCGAGCAGAAATTAGCTAACGCCAAGTTCGTTACTAGCGCCCCAGCTGAGGTGGTTGCCGAGGAGCGCCGCCGCCTGAGCGAGGCGCAAGAGCTACTAGCTGGGCTGCGCGCCAGCCTCAGCCGCTTCTAGTTTGGCGAGGAACGGAGGCTAAGCCCTGGCCGACCTCGCGCCGGTAGACGACCTGCTCGCCCCCAGATAGCTCGCTCCAGCTCACCTGGTCGTCAAGCGTAATGACCTTGACCGGGCAGGAGGTGACGCAGGCGTTGCAGCCGTTGCAGCGTTCCGGAGCCAGCAGCAGTGCAGCTCCACCCCCCTCGCTGGGCGGGTCGAACTCGCGCCGGAAGGCCTTGGTCGGGCAGACGTTAGTGCAGACCGGGCACATGATGCAGCCCTCAGCAATGCGCGGCAGCCGCCAGGGCACCAGCGTGTCAGGCTGCGGCGCCGCTGCGCTAATGAGCCGGAGCTGCTTGCGCAGTTCGTCAGGGAGCAGGGTCTCCTTCGGTCCTTGGCTGAGCTGCTCCAAGGGCGCCACCAGGTCCGAGGCGGTGTGCTGGGCGCTGCGCCAGCCCCCTCTGAGCAGCTCGCGGCGGCTTAAGGTCTTGGGATTATCGGTCGCGTCGTACTTCTGTGCCACCTGAACCGAAACCTTAAGCGCCACCCCCTGTAACGCGGCCAGCGCCTGGGCGGCCTTGGCGGTGCGATCGAGGGCTTCGATCACCGCTGCCGCACCGATCTTGCAGCCTGTACAGTCGTTCCTGACCAACGTGACAACCCCTCGGCGGTCGGCTAAGCGCACCAGATCACTCGGCTGCAAGCGTGCCAGGCACTGCACGCTCTGGGCGCTCCCAGCCACCTGCGAGCATTTCAGGAGAGCGCCGGGTTGGAAGGTCACACTGGCCGCCAGCGCTTGCGAGGGGCAGGCTTCGACGCACAAACCGCAACCGGTACAGTCGATGTCGTCGATCTCTACCTGGCGGGTGATGGTAATCGCCTTGTGCGGGCAGCTATCGTGACACACGGTGCAACCGCCCACCGCCCGCTTGACCACCAGGCAGTGCTCGGGCGTGTAGCTCGGCTGGAGGTTGGTGGCCTTGACAATTAGGTTCAGCAGCCGATCGAACATCCTGCTAGAACCCGTAGACCTCGTGCCGCTTCTCAGAGAGCTTCTTGTGGTAGCCGGTCTCGGCCAGGAAGTGATCGAAGGTCTCGAAATCGACTTGCTGCTTGTTATCTGAGAGCGCGATGGCGGGGTTGGGGTGGACCTCGATCATGATCCCGTCAGCGCCGCTGGCTAAGCCCGCCTTGGTCAGCGGCACCAACAGGTCGGGCCGCCCACCCGAGTGCGTCACATCAACCATCACCGGCAGGTGAGTCTCCAGTTTGGCCAGCGCTACCGCCGAGACATCCAGGGTGTTGCGGGTGTAGCGTTCAAAGGTGCGGATGCCGCGTTCACAGAGGATGACCATTGGGTTACCCTCGCTCAGCAGGTACTCCGCGGCCATCACCCACTCCTCGATAGTGGCTGCTAGGCCGCGCTTTAACAGCACCGGCTTGGTAGTGCGGCCCACCGCTCGCAACATGGTGAAGTTCTGCATATTGCGGGCGCCTATTTGCAGCACGTCGGCATACTCGACAAAGAGCGGCAGATCGCGGGGGTCCATGATCTCGGTAATGAACTTAAGCCCAAACTTGTCGCAGGCCAGGCGGCCGATTTTAAGGCCGTCCTCGCCCAGGCCCTGAAAGGAGTAGGGGTCGGTGCGGGGCTTATAGGCGCCGCCCCGGAACAGCTTGACGCCCCGGCTAGCTATGAACATGGCAGTGGCTTCGGTCTGCTCGCGCGACTCGATCGAGCACGGCCCGGCCACCAAGACCGGCGCGTGCTTGCCGCCGATCGGAATATCACCAACCATCACCACGGTGTCTTCCCGGTGCACCTGGCGCGAGGTCAGGTAATGGACCTTATCAGCCTCTTGCTCGAGCTGCATGCTGGCCTGAAAGATAGTCTTAAAGAGGCTTTTGATGGTGGCGTTGCTAAACGGCCCGCGGTTGGCGGCCGTCAGCAGCTCCAGCATTTGGATTTCGCGCAGCGGGTCGTAATGCGATAGCCCTAGTTGAGTCTGAATCTCACCGATGGCCTCAGCCAGCCGTGCGCGCTCTGAGAGTAGCTCGAGCAGGCGCAGATTAATATCGTCAATTTGGGCTCGTAAACTCTGGATCTTTGCTTCCACGTTCCACCTTCCGCTGGGAGAGCCGCACCACCAGGATGCTGACTTCATAGAGTACCACCAGCGGAACGCCGACGAGGGCAAAGTTAAACGGGTCGCCGGTCGGGGTAATAACAGCGGCGATAAGCAAGCCGGCAACAATAGCGTGGCGCCGGTACTGCCGCAGCCAGGCAGCCTGGATCAGGCCCAGCCGGGCCAGTAAGAAGCCCAGCACCGGCATCTCGAAGATGATGCCGAAGACCGCCATATACAAGAGCATCTTGCTGATGAAGTCACCAATAGAGAGGACCGCCGTCGCCGCGTCGCCTAAAAAGGCCAGCAGGATGGGCAGGGCAAACGGCAGCACCAGAAAACGCGCGAAAACCACCCCAGCCACAAAAGCCAGTGTGGTCAGCACAATAAACGGCACCGCCCAGCGCCGCTCCTCGGGGTACAGCCC
>JAGXSO010000026.1 GCA_018333775.1 Truepera sp. | reverse complement strand
CCCGCGCCATCGAAGACTCGGCCCAGCAACGCTGCCGAGAACGGCACCTGCATGGGTCGGCCTAGCAAGCGCACCCGGGCGCTAGTGGGAATGCCGCGGCTGCCGGCAAAGACTTGCAGGTAGGCCCGCCCCCCCTCCAGCCGGATCACTTGGGCCAGCGAACTGCCCATGGGCCAGCTAACCAGCGCCAGCTCGCGGTAGGTAGCGTCGCCGGCCTGGATCATCAGCACGTTGCCGGCGATCCGCTCAAGGCGGGTATAGACCTTATACATGAGCTGTCCCACCCTCGACCTGGCTCGGGGCGAGCCCCTCCACTAGCGCCGCTATTTGGCGCTCGAGCCGGGTGAAGTCGGGGCTGTCCTCAGGGCTGCGGTTCCACTCCTTAGTGAGCTGGGTCAGCTCCTGGAAGAAGCGCCGCGCCGCGTCTTTGTCGTTAAAGCTCAGCCGCGCGCGCAAGATTCTGACCAGTCGGCTAAAGACGTAGCGCTGGCGGTTGGCGCTAGTAGCCCCATCGACCGGATGGAAAGCGTCTTGCTGCAAGTAGCTGGCGTCTAAGTACTCGGCCTTGAGGTAGCGCACGAAGTCATCGAGCGAGGTCCCTTCCTCACCGACCACCTTCATCATCTGCTCGACCTCGTAGCCGCCCCGCAGCGCGGTCTTGGCGGTCTCAACCTCGTCAGAAAGCGCCACGCTAGGGTAGTGGCTCCAGCTCTCCAGGGGGTCGATGGCCGGGTAACGGCGGGCGTCCGAACGGG
Source organism: Truepera sp. (assembly GCA_018333775.1). Next base: position 12,298 of record JAGXSO010000026.1, on the reverse strand, counting down.
CCCGCGACAGGCCATGAAAGGCCCCAACCACCTTGAGGGTGGCTTGAGTGACCGGTTCCTCGAAGTTACCTCCGGCCGGACTGACCGTGCCGCCGATCGTCACGCTGCCCACCGAGCCGTCGCGCAGCGCCACTACCCCGCCGCGCTCATAAAAGGCGGCGATGACCGACTCCAGATAGGCCGGGAAGGCCTCCTCACCAGGGATCTCCTCCAGGCGGCCCGAGATCTCGCGCAGCGCCTGTGCCCAGCGGCTGGTCGAGTCGGCCAGGAGCAGGACATTAAGCCCCATCTGACGGTAGTACTCGGCGATGGTGACAGCGGTATAGACGCTGGCTTCGCGCGCGGCCACCGGCATCGAGCTGGTGTTGCAGATAATCATGGTCCGCTCCATTAAGCTCCTGCCGGTGCGAGGATCAGTAAGCTCAGGGAACTCGCGCAGCGTTTCGACCACCTCGCCGGCGCGTTCGCCGCAGGCCGCAATAATCACCATATCGACCTCGGCGTGGCGGCTGGTGAGCTGCTGCAAGACGGTCTTGCCCGCCCCAAAGGGGCCGGGGATGCAGTAGGTGCCGCCGCGCGCCACCGGAAATAGCGTGTCGATCAGGCGGATTTTGGTGACCAGCGGCTCGCTGGGTCGCAACCGCTCACGATAGGCGCGAATCGGCACCTTGACCGGCCAGCGCTGCAGCATGCTCACGGCATACTCGCGCCCACGCTCATCCTCGAGCTTGGCGATGACCTCAGTAACAGTGTATTCACCGGGCGGCGCCAGCCACCTAAGCGTAAGCCAGCCCGGCAGCGCCAAGGGGACCATGATGCGATGGGTAAATACCCCCTCCGGTACGGTTCCTAGGGTATCACCAGCCATCAATTGCTGACCGGTACGGCTGGGGCTAAAAGCCCAGCGGCGCTCCCTATCGAGGGGATCAAGGTAGAGCCCGCGCGGCAGGAAGAAGCCGCTAGCTTCGGCTAGCTCCGGTAGTGGGTTCTGTAGGCCGTCATAGATCTGGCCCAGCAGTCCCGGACCGAGTTCAGCTACTAGCAGCTCGTTGGAAAAGTCCACCTGGCCGCCTACATACAGCCCGGTAGTGTCTTCAAAGACCTGCATATCCGCGTGAGTACCGCGCACCCGGATCAGCTCGGCCTTTAGCCTGAGCCGACCCAACACGGCATAGCCGACCTCGTTTTGCAGCACCGGCTTATCAAAAGCCACGGTGAGCAAGTTGCCGCTGACCGCCACTATCCGCCCGGTATTAGCCACGGCTAGCCTCAAGCTGCTGCACTGCCGCCTCGAGCGCCACCCACCCCGCCTCATCGGTCAAACCGGCCCAGCGCCAGGCCAGGCGGAGCTTAACCGCATAGGCGTAGAGGGCTGCCAAGCCCCAGGAGTCCTGTAAGGCCAGCTCATCAAGCAGCCGCCAGCACAGCTCGGTAAGCGCCAGTTCGCGCGCCAGCGGCGTCTCTCTGGCATAGGCTTCAGCTACCCTCAGGGCGATATCGACGCGATAACCTGGGTGCGAGCGCAAGTAGGGGGATACCTCGAGGCGGCGCCGCGCTGCGCGCTGCTGCGCCACTGCGTTGCGCCACTGCGTCTCCCAGGCCAGCCAAGTTGCCGCTACAGCAGTGCTGGGGGGGTCTTCGGTAGGGTTGAACACCGCCTGCAGATCAGTCTGCTCGGCGGCGGAGACAAAGTGCTCGCACGAGGCCAAGAAAGCTTCGGCACTGAGGTTTGGCGCCTCAGTAAGTTTTAGCGTTGGGAGGCTGGCTAGCAGATAGTACACTAGCCCTCCTGAGACAGCTTGGGCGCGGTACGCGGGATAATCCGGGCCAGATGGGGCTGCAGGTAGTAGGTCAGCGCCTCGGCGATGGCCTCCAGGGTGAAATCGTGCTCGATATGCCCCTCATCCATGGCCACCCGAAAACCCCTGACCACCTCGTTGTCGATTCTAAGCTCCACGCCTTGCGCCAGCCTCTGGCGGTACAGCTCAGCGTAGTACTTGACCAGCTGCTCGTGATCTTCAGGGCTGAGCCAAACCGTCATGCGCCGCTCGCGCCCGCCGCGCACGAGGTAGGCTTCGGTCATCTTAAGGAGGATTTCGCGCAACACCTCAGGAGTTAGCGCCTGCTGCAAGGACTCGCGCACCAGACCGGCCAGAATGCTCTCCACCCCCTGGCTGACCGAGATTAACAGGTCACGCCCGGCCTGCTCGAGCGCCCTGGTACTCCGCTCGGTAAAGGCTTTGGCGTCTTGCTCGGCCTGCTCAAGGATGCGCGCTGCCTTAGCCTCAGCCTCCTTGACCGTTTTGATCGCCTTGGCTTGGGCCTCGGCAGTGATAGCCTGAGCCTGGCGCTGGCCCTCCTCGACCGCTTCCCGCTGGAGTTTTTCAATTAGGCTCTGCAATGTTTGCATGACCGCCTTGTTCTGCCTCACCGGGGACCACCATACGCTTCGTTGTATCAGGCTGGAAGTAACGTACAGTAGGGTCGAAAGTCCTCTCACAGCTTGCGCAGCCGCACCCGCTCAATCCGATGCCTATCACCTTTGGTCAGGATCAAAGTAGCCCGCTCCCTAGTGGGCAGGATATTTTCGCGCAGGTTACGCCCGTTGATCTCGTCCCAGATATGCTTCGCGATGCTGATGGCCTCCGCTTCGGGCAGCTCGGCAAAGTGCTTAAAATACGAGGCCGGATCCTTAAAGGCCGTCTCGCGCAGGCGCAAAAAGCGCTCGACATACCAGCTCTTGAGCCAGGACTCCTCAGCATCGACATAGATGGTAAAGTCAAAGAAGTCCGAGACCGAGAGGCGCGCCCCGACCTGCAACACGTTAAGTCCTTCGATAATCACGATATCGGGTTGGCGCACTTTGATAAATTCGCCCGGAACAATGTCATAACTGAGGTGCGAGTAGACCGGCGCGGTGACCTCTGGCTGCCCCGATTTCACCGCAGCGACAAAGGTCAGCAGGGCACGCTGATCGTAGCTCTCCGGGAAGCCCTTGCGATTCATCAGGCCGCGCGCTTCCAAAACAGCGTTCGGATACAGAAAGCCGTCGGTGGTAACCAAATCGACCTGGCGATGATCGGGCCAGCGCGATAAGAGCGCCTGCAACAGCCGCGCGGTGGTGCTTTTGCCTGCCGCTACCGAGCCGGCTACCCCGATAAGGTAGGGAACCCTGGCCGAGGGGCGGCCCAGGAAGGTATCGGTCGCCTGGTGGAGCATCTGGGTAGCGGCCACATAGAGGTTTAACAGGCGCGACAGCGGGAGGTAGATCGCTACTACTTCATCCAGCGAGAGCTGCTCGTTGATCCCCTGCAGCTCGGTTAAGTCGCGTTCGGTCAAAGTCAACGGCGTCGAGTTGCGCAGCTTGGCCCAGGCCGAGCGCTCGAAGTTGACATAGGGCGAGTTCACCAGGCTAGCTTACCGCGCCTGCGAACTCAGCCCCTAATCCCACGCCCAACTGGTATATCTGATGGTATATCTGAGTGGTGCTTATCCTCGACCAGCAGCTCGGCTTGGCTGAGTTCATAGCGGTGGTTAGAAACCGCCTCCCGGTGCAGCTTGCACCGGTAGCCGAGCGGCGGCTGCAGCAAGGGCGCGACTTTGTCGAGCGGTTGTTGGAGTCTAACACCGTGGCCTACGGGATTAACACCGGCTTCGGCAAGTTTGCCCAGGTGCGCATCGCTCTCAGCCAGCTGCGCGAGTTGCAGCGCAATCTGCTGCTGAGCCACGCCATCGGCGTAGGCCAGCACTTCCCCAGCGAGGTGGTGCGGGGAATGCTCTTGCTGCGCGCCCAATCGCTGGCTATTGGCTACTCAGGCGTGCGGCCCGTGATCGTAGCACGGCTGCTGGAACTGCTCAATCACAGCGTCCATCCGGTAGTCCCATCGCAAGGGTCGGTCGGCGCCTCGGGCGACCTGGCCCCGCTCGCCCACATGAGCCTACCGCTGATCGGGGAGGGCGAGGTCGAGTACCAGGGCCAACTCCGGCCCGCCGCCGAGGTTTTGTCTGAGCTGGGGCTGGACCCGCTGACGCTCGAGGCCAAGGAGGGGTTGGCACTGATTAACGGCACCCAGGCCATGACCAGCCTGTTGGCCCTGCTGGTCTGGGATGCCGAGATTCTACTGAAGACCGCCGATGTCGCCGCCGCCCTGAGCGTCGAGGCCATAAAAGCCAGCCATCAGCCGTTTCATCCAGCAGTGGCACGCTTGCGCCCGCACCCCGGCGCCGCAGCGGTCGCCGGCAACCTCAGCAAGCTCCTGGCTAACTCCGCTATCGAAGCCTCCCATGCCGATTGCGACAAAGTGCAAGACGCCTACTCGCTGCGGGCCGTGCCCCAGGTGCATGGCGCCTCGCGCGACGCGCTGAGGCATGTGCGGGAGGTGTTAGAGCGCGAGCTACAGAGCGTTACCGACAACCCGCTGGTGCTGTGGGACGAGGGGCGGGTGCTCTCGGCGGGGAACTTCCACGGCCAGCCTCTAGCGCTAGCCGCCGATTATGCCACCATCGCCATCGCCGAAGTGGCCAACATCTCTGAGCGGCGCATCGAGCAGATGCTCAACCCGGCACTCTCCGGCCTGCCGGCCTTCTTGGCGACGCAAGGCGGCCTGCACTCGGGGTTAATGATCAGCCAGTACACCGCCGCCAGCCTAGTGAGCGAGAACAAGGTGCTGGCCCACCCGGCCTCGGTCGATTCGATTCCCACCAGCGCTAACCAAGAGGATCACGTCTCGATGGGCACCCACGCCTGCCGCAAAGCTCGGGAAGTGTTCGAGAACGCGCTGTGGGTGCTGGCTATCGAAGTCGCTTCGGCGGCGCAGGCGCTCGATTTTCACACTCCGCTGCGCCCCGGCAAGGGGGTAGACGCGGTCTACACCCGCATCCGCCAGGAGATCCCGCACCTGGACCGCGACCGTTACCTGCGGCCGGAGCTTGACAAGCTGCGCGAGCTGATCCGCAGCGGCGAACTGGTCAAAGTTGCGGAAGAGGCGGTCGGTGCGCTTAATTGATCCGAGCCAAGCGCAGCTGTCTATGATCCACTCGGGTCTGTGAGTCTCTTTCACGGTCATTCTTTAGCGATGCACAACACAAACTGTGTCCTCAGCTGCCCCAAGCTAGGCGTCTTCCTGTAGCAACAGCAAGCCGGTCGGCTCGGGTGTGCGGAGGGGAACAGCAATACCAACCTGATGGTCGTAGCCTGCGGTGCTTACGCGCTCAAGGCTGCGAATCGCCGTTGAAGAGAGTTCGAATAGAGGCATCGTTTGTTAAAGTGGACCTAACGCTCCGGTTCAGAGGCGCGCTTTGCGCGACCGCCGGAACGACTTGTTAGGGCGCTGCTGATAGGGACCAAGGAAACGCTCGCCGTCGAAGTGGATCAGGTGCGAAGGCGCATCAGCCACCCACACCTCGGTTTCCCATGCGATTTCGCCAAGGTAGCGACTCATCACGGCCCGGTTCGGAAAAGCGGTCACATAGACCAGCCCGGCCTTGGAACCGGCAAACAACTTCGCAAGCTCGGCGTGCCGCTTGCCATCGACCGGCCCGTGACTGGTCACGGACTCCACCAATAGTAGCCAGTTCTTTGCGGTGCAGTGCAGCACAACATCGGGCATCTTGCCGTGGGAGTCCACCTTGACACCCAGCTCAGCCAGCAGCGCCGCATCGAAGTAGCCCCACTTGTCGCCGGTATCCCCGGCATAGACCAGCACGCTACCCGGTGCGAAACGCGGGGCAAAGTCCTCAATAATTGCCCGGATCAGCTCGCTATGCTCGCCTGGGCTGAGGGTGATTTTCTTGCCCGGCGCAATCTCGACCGGGATTCGGTGCTGCTAGCGCTCCTTGGTGTAACGGGCGGCCAGCGTTTCGCGCTCGGCGAGATAAGCTGTCAGGTTATCGTGCCACCTTGGCGTACCGAAGGTGCGCAACAGCGCCAGCGCCGCCGGTTCGATCTGATAAACGGCCTTGGGGCTGTTGACCGGCCGGTCTGGCTGGTCCGGGTTGTAGAGGGCAAGCCCGGCGTCCACGAACTGGTGCATGGTCTGCCTCCTTACCGTTTCGCGAGTGTTTGGCGCGTAGACCTTGTCGTAGTGCTCCCGTGCCCAATCCATGATCGGCGTAATGCCCATGAGCGGGTTCGAGGCCCGCGCCCACGGCGTACCGGGCGTCAAGTTCAGCAAGGCCAATAGGCAAAGGGCGGAACGCTCATTCTGCTGGGCGCGCGGAAGGCCCAAGGATGCGAGGATTTGCAGCGCGGCCTCAATATGGTCGTTCTTATCGTTCGTCATTTGATCAGGATTCCCAGCTTGGCGTCGATCTGTTCTTGCGTAAGCGCCACTTGTCGCATGGCCCACATGCCAAGCTGGATCAGCGTGTCACGGCTTGGGTACTTCATCAGCCTGAGGTCGGTTGCATTGACCTGCGTATGGCCGTTGAAGCGCCGGAAATACTCATCTACGGCGGTTGTGTTCAAGAACACGGCCAACCCTCGGGCCAGAGGCTCGGGCAGGCCGCGCTTGTCGTCGTGGAAGACGTTCAGGTGGTTCTCAAAGCCCAGCATCGGCGCATCGCCGAATGTGCGCGGATCAACCACGCTCGCGACGATCCGGCGCTTTTCTTCCTTCGACGAGAAACGCCGCACCACGCAATAGAAGCCAGTGGGATACAGCCATTTCTCGGTGCCGGCGTTGCACAGGATGGCGTTGGGCTTCCTCATGCCCTCAATGGGCCATGTGGCAGCCTGGCTGATGAAGTGCCCCGGATAAAGCAAGGGAACTGTGCCGGGCTCCGGCATGTTGCGCAGGTGCCTCCTCAACCGAAAATCGACGACTGGCCCAGTCGAAACCTTGATGCCAAGATCGACTAACGTGTAGCGGATCGCTGGTGATAGCTCGATGGCGTTCTGCTCGGGCGACGTAGGCACATGGATGAACCGCTCCGGATCATCCGGGAGCACGATCCGCTCGAAGGGATGTTCGTGCTGAACAAGATCGGAAAAAGTGTCATCGCTCGAAGTCGAAACCGTCACCGACCCCTGGCGACCGCCGCACTCCAGTAGGATGATGATATTTTCCTGCAGCACGTCGTCATCCTTGAATGCCTTGCTGCGCGACTCGAACAGGTGTATGTGGCGAATGGCAGCCCGTTCTAGGACGAAGTCACGGAATGGGCGGTAGTACGGCCCATTGCAGAAGCTGCGCGGGATGATCGCCACAATCTGGCCGCCCGGTACCATTTGAGCGAGGGCCAAAGCGACAAAGGCCGAGTACAGATTCACCGTTTCGATGCCGACACGACGCAATGCTAATCTGTGTGCTGAAAAACTGTTCAGCTTCTTGTAGGGCGGATTGAGAATGGCATGGGTGTACTGGAGAATCGAATGCGAAAACAAGTCCCCAGTCAGAGAGCCCACGCTTGCATGAATAAAGTCGTCCCCTCGAATCTGTACACGGAGATTATCTCGAAACGAATATTGCCGGAATGTTTGCCAAAGGTGCGGGTGCAGCGCCGGATCTATCTCGAAGGCAACCAGATCGACACTATTAAAGGGCAGATTTCCAGAGTCCCATCGCTCCAGGAACGCAGCCGAAAGAGACCCTATGCCCGCCCCGGCGTCCAACAGGCGGCAATGACCGCCCTTGTCAGAAAAGAGAGAGGCCATGAAAACGGCGATGCGTTGAGGTGTAAGGAACTGCCCGAGTTGCGATTTCTTCTTCGCCTCAGTGTTCTTGGAGATCTGCCGCCGATTTTTTTCAACGGCTGATAGCATTGCCGTGTCTCCCTGATTGCGCCCTAGCTAGTAATTATGCCGCTGGCGCGGTATAATCTATTACACCGCAATACCTGAGCTTGATTCTCAACGCAAACTGTATTCACCCAGAACCTCCCCCTTTTCTTAACTCGGTACGGGAGGCCATCAGACTCGAAGCACCGAACAGCCGTACCGGACTACATCGATACAGTACATCAACTTCCACCCCTTTGTGTAGACGTGTAGACTGAGGCGTGCGCCACGGCGAACTCCCCTTCACCGGCCCGGCTACCTTTTTTAAGGCTCCTTACCAACCGCTCAGCCAGGAGTGGCAAGCTGATGTCGGCCTATTGGGTCTCCCCTACGACTTTGCGGTCGGCTTCCGACCCGGTGCCCGGTTCGCTCCGGGTGCGCTGCGCGAGGCTTCCGGACGCTACGCTCCCGGCCCTAATGGTTACTTCGACCTTGAGAGTGAGCGCTATCGCTTGCAGGGCGTATCGCTGGTCGATGCCGGCGATGTCGATCCGGCCCAACTAGAGTATGCCGAGTCCTTCCACCGCATCACCGAGGCCGCTCGGGAGCTGAGAAAGCGCGTCCGGCTGCCGGTCTTTGTGGGAGGTGACCACTCGGTCAGCTACCCCGTGCTGCTGGCCTACCAGGAGACCGCCGCGCTGCACGTGGTGCAGTTTGACGCCCATCTCGACTTCAGCGACAGCCGCAACGCCACCCGCTACGCCAACTCCAGCCCTTTCCGGCGTGCTGTTGAAGAGATGCCCGGCCTCAAGCACATCACCGTGCTGGGCTTGCGCGGGCTGCGCACCGACCCCGAGGCGTGGCAGGCAGCGCAAAAGCGCGGCCATACCCTGGTTACGGCGCGGCGCATTCAGCAAGACCTCGAAGGGGTCATCGCCCTGCTCCCCCAGGACCGGCAGGTCTACCTGAGCTTCGATATCGACGTGCTGACACCCAGCCTGGCCCCCGGCACCAGCAGCCCGGAGGTGGACGGTTTGAGCTACGCCGAGGCCGTTGCCATCCTAAGCGCCACCTTCAGGCGCAATGAGGTGATCGGTTGCGACTTAACCGAAGTTGCGCCCAACCTCGACCCCAGCGGTCTGACGGCGTTAGTGGCGGCGCGGTTACTGGCTGAAACGCTTGTTATCTGGTCCGACGGGCGTTAGCGCGCGGCCATCACCGGGCGCCCGGCCACATAGACGGCAAAGATCGGCGCATGGCCCCAGTAGTAGAACGGGGCTAGTGCCTGAGACCCGTCGACCACTACGAAGTCCGCCACCGCGCCCGGAGTCAGCCGTCCCCAGCTCACCTGGCCCAGTGCGTCAGCAGCATGGCGCGTCCCGGCGAGCAGCGCCTCCTCCACCGACAGCCCGCCCAGCGCCACGGTCAACTGCAAGGCCAAGAGCAGGCTAAACAGGGGGCTCGAGCCCGGGTTGTGGTCGGTTGCTACCGCCACCTTAACCCCTAAGTCCCACATGGCTCGAGCCTCAGGGAAGGGTTTACGCAGCAGCAGCGCCGCCCCCGGCAGCAGCGTGCCGACGGTGCCCGAGGCGGCCAGGGCCTGCCAATCGTGCTCGGTGGCCTGCTCGAGGTGGTCAGCAGAGAGGCCGCCCAACTCACAGATCAGCCGCGTCGCCCCGGTGTGGGTTAACTGCTCGGCGTGGCCCTTGATCGCCAGGCCGTGCCAGCGGGCAGCCTCGAACACTCGCCCAGCCTCCGCAACGGTAAACGCCCCCTGGTCGATGAACACGTCCACGGCGTCGGCCAGGCCGGTGTTGGCTACTTCGGGTATGAGTTCGGTGGTGATCATCTCCAGGTAGGCGTCGCGCTTGATGCCGCCGGGAACGACGTGCGCCAGCAGTGTGGCGGCAATCCGCTGCGGCCCTGTCTGGCGCAAGCGCTTAATCACCCGAAGCATCTTGAGTTCTTGCTCGAGCTTGAGGCCGTAGCCGGATTTGATCTCGAGCGCGGTCACGCCGCCCTGTAAGAGCACCTGGGCTCGAGCCTGTGCCAACTCGTACAGCTCATCTTCAGAGGCCCGCTGGGTAGCCTCTACCGTCTGATGAATCCCGCCACCGGCTAGCAGTATCGCCTCGTAAGACTCGCCGCGTGCGCGCCTTAAGTACTCTTCCAGCCGGTCGCCGGCCCACACCAGGTGGGTGTGGCTATCGACCAGGCCGGGCAGCACCCCGCGCCCGCCCAGGTCGGTAACGGGCCAGCCGCGATAGCTCTCAGGTAGCGCCGACTCAGGGCCCAGCCAGACTATCTCTCCCTCGCTGACCACCAGCGCGGCGCGAGTAAGCCGCTCCAACGGGGTATAAAGCTCGCTGATGCCGGTAAAGACGCTATTCACCCGGCAGGTCCAGCCCTCGCTCACGCGCTACCTGCTGGGCTAGGGCATACCCGGCATCGGCGTGGCGCATCACCCCGGTGCCGGGATCGTTTAGCAGCACGCGGGCCAGGCGCTCGTCCGCTTCTGCGCTACCGTCGGCCACCGTCACCTGCCCGGCGTGCAGGCTGTAACCCATGCCCACCCCGCCGCCGTGGTGGAACGACACCCAGCCCGCACCCGAGACGGCGTTTAAGGCGAAGTTCAAGAGCGGCCAGTCAGCTATCGCATCTGAGCTATCCAGCATGGCCTCGGTCTCGCGGTAAGGGCTGGCCACTGAGCCCGCATCCAGGTGATCGCGGCCGATCACTACCGGGGCTTTCAAGTGACCTGTGCGCACCAGCTCGTTAAACAGCAGCCCTGCCCGGTCACGCTCGCCATAGCCGAGCCAGCAGATCCGCGCCGGCAGCCCCTGGAAGGCAAAGGTCTTGACCCCCTCGGTTAACCAGCGCTTTAATCCCTTGTTATCTGGAAACAGCTCCAGGATGGCCTGATCGGTCCGGTAGATGTCCGCTGGGTCGCCCGACAGCGCCACCCACCGGAACGGCCCTCGCCCCTGGCAGAACTGGTCGCGGATAAAGGCCGGGACGAAGCCGGGGTAGCTAAAAGCGTCCGCAAAGCCCCCCTCCTTGGCGAAGGCGCGGAGGTTGTTGCCGTAGTCGAAGGCGATGGCGCCGCACCGTTGGAGTTCGACGATGGCCGCGCAGTGCGCCGCCATGGCTTCCAGCACGCGCTTTCGGTAAGCCAGCGGATCGGCCTGGCGGGCTGTGGCGGCGTCTTCGTCGGCCCGGAGCGGCGGAACGTAGCCGTACATCGGGTCGTGGGCGCTGGTCTGATCGGTGACAAGCTGCGGGGTCACGCCCCGCCGGACCAGTTCAGGAACGACCTCGGCGGCGTTGCCGAGCAGCCCAATGGATAAAGGCCGCCCGGCCTGCTGCGCGGCGGCGGCCTCTCTCAACGCATCATCAAGGCTAGCGGTCCAGGTATCCAGGTAACGGGTGGTTATGCGGCGTTCGATCCGCTGCCGGTCTACCTCGATGGCGATGATCACACCGCCGTTTAAGGTCACAGCCAAAGGTTGCGCGCCGCCCATCCCGCCTAAGCCCGCAGTGACCGTCAGCGTCCCCTTGAGGCTCCCGCCAAAGTGCTTATTAGCCGCCGCTGCAAAGGTCTCAAAGGTGCCTTGCAAGATCCCTTGCGTGCCGATGTAGATCCACGAACCGGCCGTCATCTGGCCGTACATCAGCAGTCCCAGCTGCTCGAGCCGGTCGAACTCAGCCCAGGTGGCCCAGGCCGGCACCAAGTTGCTGTTGGCGATAATCACCCGCGGCGCCAGCGGGAAGGTCTTGAACACGCCGACCGCCTTGCCGGACTGGACCAACAGCGTCTGGTCGTTCTCCAGGCGCTCGAGCGTAGCTAGCAGGCGCGTAAGCTCCGGCCACGAGCGTGCCGCCTTGCCCCGCCCGCCGTAGACGATAAGCTCCTCGGGCCGTTCGGCCACCTCGGGATCGAGGTTGTTTAAGAGCATCCGCTTGGCGGCCTCCTGAATCCAGCCCTTGGCGGTGCGCGTTGCGCCGCGCGGGGCGCGCAGAGGGGGGGTAAGGGTCATGCTATATCTTACCCGCCTTGTCGCCTTAACCGCCACAACCGAGTCTGCTGCGGCTTATCCTGCCAGTCATGCACGCCCCCGCTGAGATCGATCCCCGCCAGTTCCGCAACGCGCTAGGCCGTTTTGCTACCGGCATCACCGTCGTCACCATCCCGCACGATGGCGAGGTCCACGGCATCACCGTCAACGCCTTCATGTCGGTGTCGCTCGAGCCTCCCTTGGTGGTAATCTCCATCGACAACCAGGCTCGAGCCCACCAGTTCCTATTAAGCAGCACCCACTACGGGGTCAGTGTGCTGAATGAGCGCCAAATCCACGACAGCAATCGCTTTGCCGGGCGCCCGGCCGAAGGCCGCGCTCAGTTCGTTACCAAAGAGGGCTTTCCGCTCTTGGCAGGGGCGCTGGCCCACCTCATCTGCCGCATCACTGAGCGCCATGCCGTCGGCGACCACACCCTGTTTGTCGGTCAGGTCGAATACTTGGCCTGGCAGAACGACCGGCCGCTGTTGTATTTTGCCGGTGAGTACGCACAGCTCAAAGAGTA
>JAGXSO010000025.1 GCA_018333775.1 Truepera sp. | reverse complement strand
AGATTGCTTCCCCTTCGGCTTTGCCTCAGGGTCGCAATGACAGCGTGCGTAAGGTGAGTAAAGTGATGCTAAACTCGTGCTGGAGGTTCTGTGTTAGGTCGGGTGTTGCCTAGTCGCTATCGCTATCTTCGCGACCTGCAGCGAGATGACCGTGGTCTGGTCTATTTAGCCTTCGATATAGCTGAGGAGCGCGAGGTGTTGATTAAGCAGCTACTGCGCGGAGGCGGTGAGGCACGCACCCGCTTTCAGCGCGAAGCTAGGGCGCTCTCCAGGCTCCGCCACCCCGGCATTGCACAGATTTATGACTACAACTTAAGCGCTTCCCAGCCTTATCTAGTCATGGAGTACGTGCCGGGGGAGCCGCTTAGCCAACTTACGCCTAGTCCGGCGGAAACCTTAGCGATTTTCGCCAATGTGGCGGAAGTGCTGTCGGTAGTCCATAGCCGCGGTATCGTGCATCGCAACCTCAAGCCGTCGAATATCCTGGTTACGCCGCTGGGCGAGGTCAAGATCACTGATTTTGGCTTGGCTAGCCTTGATAATGACCGGCCCCTGCGGGGGGAGAAGTCGGCATATGCCGCTCCTGAGCTTCAGGGTCGTCGCAGCGATGCCCGCAGCGACCTCTATGCGCTTGGCGTGATGCTTTATGAATACCTCACGGGAGAGCTTCCCTTTCGGCCCGACTTCGATCTAAAGGCCTTGCCTTTACTGCGTCTGCGTGACCGGGTACCGAGCGCCCCGGCGGAGCTAGATGTGCTCGTGGCCGAGCTGTTGGCTCCCGACCCCGCGGCGCGCCCCCGCCATAGCGCCCAGGTTACCGGGGTGCTGCGGGCTTGTGCCCAACATGACAGCGATGTGCTGATCCGGGTGCGGCACTACCCGCCTGACGAGTTTCACGAACCGCTGCCCGGCGCCTGGCTCGAGCCTCCGCTAGTAGGCTACGACGCGCCGCTTCACGCGGTGCGTGAGGCGCTGGGACGAGCGCGGGAGGGGCAGGCGCAGCTGCTGTTGGTGCGCGGTGAAGCCGGGTTGGGGATGAGCAAGGTCATTGAAGAGCTGTTAGCTATGGCCCAGCTCCAAGGCTTTGGCTGGCGCTACGGTAGCGCGTCACAGACAGTTCGGGTGCCGCTGGCGCCGTTGGTTCAGGCACTGAGCAAGTGTAGCCCTGACTGGCCGCTGGCTTACGATCCGTTGCGAGGATTGCTGCCGGAGCCGGCCTTACCTCTGGCGGCGCTGCCCGCTGAGGAAGCTCTTTACGTACAGCGTCAGCGGCTCTTTGTCGGCTGGCTCGAGCTGATGCGCCGCTGTAGCGCGGAGCTTCCCATAATGATGGTGATTGACCAGTTACAGTGGTGCGACGAGGCCAGCCTGCTGCTCCTGCGTCATCTGCTGGCAAACTTGCAGCAGGCACCGCTCTTGTTCATCTTCACCATCGATCCGCACGCCGACGTAAGCGATCACGATGTAGGTGACTTGTGGCGCTCGTTCCCCGCAGAGCGGATCATCACCCTTAACCTGCACCCGTTGTCGCTGGCGGAAACCCAGGCCTTTTTGGCCGCCGGGCTAGGTGATGCCGGAGTGGCCGAGCAGCTAGCCCCCACCCTGCACCGAGAGAGTGGCGGACACCCGCTGATACTCGAGCAACTGGTGCAGACCATGCTGGCTGAAGGGGCGCTCCGTTGGCAGGGCGACGCCTGGCAAGTAGTGGCTGCCACCCCTCCGGCGATCACGCCGGATCTCGGTCAGGCGCTAGCGCGCCGACTTTCCCTCTTTAGCCCTGAAGCGCGCGAGCTGCTGGCGCTAGCTGCGGTGATCGGCCCGACCTTCCCGTATGCCGTATTGCACCGGGTGGTCTCCTATCCTGAAGAGCTGCTGTTAGACGAAGTGCGCGGCCTGGTTCAGGCCGGGCTGCTGGCTGAGGATGCGGCTGCTAGCGATTGCCTGACGCTGCCGAGCCGCACCTTGGCACGTTTTGTTATCAGCCAACTGTCCAAGCGCCGCTTGCGCAGCTATCACCGCCGGGCTCTTGCCGCCTGGCAGGCGGTGGAGGGGACTGAAGCCGAACGGCTGCTGAGCCACGCTGAAGGGGCGGAGGACTGGGAGGCCGTGATCCGGTATGCCTCGCTGGCGGCGGAGCGTGCGCTGGGCCGCACCGCCATGCAGAGCGCTAGCCAGCACTTGGCCAGTGCGCTGGCGGCCTGTCGGCAGATCGACGTCCCGGTAGCACAGCGGGGCGAGCTGCTGCTCCGCCGGCTTCAACTGCTGCAACGCTTGGGCCGGTGGGAAGAGTACCAGGCCGGTCACGCCGAACTGAGCGCCCTCATCGACCGCCTGCCCGCGGAGCAGGTACTAGCCTACTGGGCGGAGGTTGGCCAGCAGGCCTGGAACGAAGGGGAGTATGGGCGCGCTAGAGAGGCGTTTGACCGCGTGCTGGCGGGCTCGAGCCCTCCCTCGGCGGTGAGGGTGCGGGCGCTATGCGGCCTGTCGGCGGTCTGCTCGGTGAGCGGGCAGCCACAAGAGGCCCTTGACCTCGTGCAGCAGGCGCTGACTGAGGCGCACGCCGTGGGCGACCCGGTGGCGTTGTTCGATGCCTATGTACAGCGCTTTAACACCCGCGACATAGATGAGCGCTACGAGGTGAGCCGACAGGAGATTGAGTCGGCGCTGCAATACGCCCGCGAGAGCCGCGACCCGGCCCTTATGGCAATGGCGCTCGATAGCTTGGCTACCCTAGAGCTCCGCACCGGCGACTTCGCTGCTGCCGTACAGACGCTTACGCGGGCGGTGCAGCACGCCACGCAGAGCGGCTTTCGCAGCATTGAAGGGTTTGCCAGGGCCAATTTCGGCTATGCGCTCATTAGCCTGGGACGGCTGGCGCAGGCCCGAGAGGAGCTCGAGCGGGCCCATGCTATCGGTGAGGCGCTCGGTAACCACCGCCTGAGCACCTATGCCCTAGCCTTCAAGCTAGTAGAGTGCTATTTTGCTAACGATCCCGAGGGGGTGCTTAGGGCCTCCCAAGGGCTGACCGAACGCCACCGAGCGGCCTCGCCCGGCTTTTATGCCCTGGCTCTAGCGGTCAAGAGCCAGGCGCTGCTGGCTCTTGATAAGCCCGAGGCTGGGCTGGAGGCGGCCTCTCAAGCCTTTGCTACCGTGCCAACTCAGTCCATGGATACCATCATTACGGCAGTGCGGGCCGCCCATATTCTGGCGCTGGCTGCCAACGACCGGCACGACGAGGCGATAGCGCAAGCTGAACTGGCCGGGGTCGAAATCCGGCGTCAGGCCGAACAGCTAGCCGACCCGCTGTTGCGCAGGCGGTTCTTGGCGGTCTACTACAATCGCGTGGTGCTGGACTATTTGCAGCGCCAGGGGCGCTAGAGACCTCGTGATTATCGCAGTTGGCCTGGATATTGTCGAGCTCGAGCGCGTCCGCAGCGTCTGGCGGCGCCATCCCGAGCGCTTCTTGGAACGGCATTTTACCCCTGAGGAGCTGCGTTACTGTCTCGCTAAACATGATCCGACCAGCAGCCTGGCGGCACGCTTTGCCGCCAAGGAGGCTTTTCAGAAGTGTTGGCCTCAGCCCCACGGTTGGCGCGAGGTGTGGGTAGAGCACCACGGGGCGCGACCGGTGCTCGGCTTTGCGCAAGCGATAGCGGTGGAGCTGGAGCGTGAGAGGCTAGTGGCCCACCTCAGCCTCAGCCACAGCCGCGACCATGCTGCGGCGGTGGTGGTGCTCGAGCGCCTTCAGGCCTCGACCCCACCTGACGAGCCGAAGTCGCTCAGCGCCGCCTGATCGATCACCGACTCGGCAATAAAGAGCGGCGCATCGGTGCGGGCGATCAGAGCTAGCGCGTCGCTGGGGCGCGAGTCCACCTCGAACTCGATGCCGCGGTTATCCAGAATCAGCTTGGCGTAGAAGGTGCCTTCGGTTAAGTCGGTAATCTCCACGCGTTTGACCTGAACGTTAAGGAGACCCAAGATAGAAAGCAGCAGGTCGTGGGTCATGGGCCGAGGGGCGCTCTCTTTGGCGCGGCCCGCCGCTATCGACATCGCCTCGAGCGGTCCGATAACGATGGGCAGGATATCGCCATCGGCGGTCTTGAGCAGCACTAAGAACTGATTGCCATCCCCGGCTACCGCTACGTTCTCCAGTTTGGCCTCGATCATGCCCTAGTGTAACGCGCCAAGCCCTCCGGTGGCATGGGCGTATAGTGAGAGGGTGACTCAGTACCTCCACACTGCCATCCGGGCGGCCAAGGCTGCCGCCGCCATCCACCAGGCCAACCTCGGCAGCGAGCTTGGCATCGACACCAAATCGAGCGAGACCGACCTGGTGACGCGCGTCGATCAAGAGGCGGAGGCGGCCATCCGCCGCATCATCCTGCGCAGCTTCCCAGATCACGCGGTGTTGGGTGAGGAACAGGGCCAGTCGACCGGGACGGCCTCCCACCGCTGGATCGTCGATCCGCTTGACGGCACGCTCAACTACGCCCACGGCTTCCCGTTCTACTGCGTGTCGATTGCGCTGGAGATCGACGGTTTAGTGCAGGTCGGGGTAGTGCTCGACTCGGTGCGGGGCGAGCTGTTCACGGCAGTGCGGGGCGGCGGGAGCTACTGCAACGGCGCGCCGATTAGCGTCACGCGCGAGACCGTGCTGCGCAAAGCCATGCTGGCTACCGGCTTCGCCTACGACGAAGCGGCGGTCTTGGTTAATCTCGAGATCTTTAAGCGGATTATGCCTAAGGCGCGTGCAGTGCGCCGCCCCGGGGCCGCTGCGCTCGACCTCTGCTATGTGGCCTGCGGGCGCTTAGACGGCTTTTGGGAGCTTAAGCTCAACCCCTGGGATGTAGCGGCCGGCGCGCTCATTATCACCGAGGCGGGCGGGCGGGTGACCGGCGGCGCGGGTGAGGCCTACGAGCTTAACAACCCGGTCTTGGTAGCATCTAATGGGCCTCTGCACGAAGCGCTGCTACAGACATTGCAGCTTACGCGGATAACGGTCCTGAATTATCGGGCGGAGCCTTATTGATGATGAAGCGGCTAGTGGTCGACCTCGAGACCAAGCGCTCCTTTGCCGAGGTAGGCGGGGCGCACCACCGGGCACGGCTCGGGGTCAGCGTGGTGGGCGTTTACAACTATCAGGACGACCGCTTTAGCGCCTTTCGTGAGGACCGGTTTGACGCACTCGCGGCGCTGCTGCGCGAGGCCGAACAGATTGTCGGCTTTAATCTGATCGGTTTTGATTGGCCGGTGCTGGCCTCCGAGCTAGGCGACTGGGTGCTGGGGCTGCCGACTCTAGATTTGATGGTCGAGGCTCAGCACGCGCTCGGGCACCGCGTCAGTCTCGATGCGCTGGCCAAGGCCACGCTGGGGACCGGCAAGATCGGTTCGGGCTTGCTGGCGCTCTCCTACTACCAAGCGGGCGATTGGGAGCGGCTCGAGCGCTACTGCCTAGAAGATGTCAAGCTGACCCGCGACCTCTACGACTACGCCCGGCGGCACGGCCACCTCTACGTCGATAAGGGGGGGCGCAAGGCGGTAGTAACGGTGCGCTTTGCCGAGCACCCGCTGGCTAAGGTATTCGCCGAGGCGGCCAAGGTGCGCGGCAGCGTGCGCATGACCTACGGCGCCAAGGAGCGCCTGGTAGACGTGCAGGCTTTTGACGGTGTGTACATCCGCGGCTACTGCCACCTCAAGCAGCAGGAGCTGACCTTCAGGCTCGACCGGGTCGAAGCAGCGGTGCTGATGCCGTCGAGTACGCCGCTGTTTTAATGGTGCCCTAGCTTGGCAAATTGCGCACCATGTGGCAGACGGTCAATCCGGGGGCCTGCTTGACCGCCACGGTGCGGTAGCCGACGTGCTCGTAAATCTCGCAGTTCTTGGCGTCGCCGGTCATGAGATAGGTTGGCAGCTCATGCTGCTTGGCTAGCTCGTGCACCCCCTTGAGAAGTAACGATCCGATCCCTTGCCCCTGGTGGTCAGGGTGGACGGCGATGGCCTCGAGCAGTTGATACGGTTTCGGTAGGTCGCTCGGCGGTTTCATGGCTGGTCCCGCCAAGTGTAAAGCGCTCAGGGCTTGCCGCCTAACCCTTGGCGCTAGCGCCAGCAGCCTGGGCACGATGGGCAAGACGATCTTGAGGATCTGCCCGGGTGCGGGCGTGGGGCGCGTCAGCTTAACGATTGCCGCGCCGACCAGTTTGCCGTTATCCATAGCGGTCAGCACGGGCTGTCCTGTCAGCAAATACAGCCGCAGTTTGGCCTCGACCAGCTTGGTGTAGTGCCGACGGGCCGTCTCACCGGAGAGGTTAAGCCAGTAGGCTGTGATGGCCTCATGCCGGAAAGCTTCAACGATGAGGCGCGCGGCGTCCGACACCAGGGGCGGGCTTAGGGGGGTGACCTGAAGCTCCGAACGGGGTAGCATTTGGTTTTGGACTAAAGAACGAGCATGCACAGGCGGCCCTCGGCGGCCCTACCTGACCGCAGCGGCTGAAGCTTGCCGCTAACACCTTCATCCTGGGAGCGCTGCAGCTGAATGGCCAAGCCCAGGCCAAACAGCAGCGAAAA
This sequence comes from Truepera sp., assembly GCA_018333775.1. The sequence goes on along the minus strand of JAGXSO010000025.1, from coordinate 7,508 downwards.
GAGGGTAAAGAACTTGCCTTGGACGAAAAAGGCGATCAAGAGACTGGCAACCTGGTCTAAGGGGTTAGGCCACGGTCCGGTGTCAATCACTGCGAGATAGACGGGGTGCGCGAAGAAGAGCATGTTGACCAACGCCCCAATGCTCCAGGACCTGTCAATCTTTGCTGAAAAACACAAACCCGCTCCTGGGCAGTTCGCATCCATCGAAACTGGACAATTCGTACCAGTGCTCAGGTGCAACCTCGGCCCTATCTGGATCGGCATACGGGGCGATGTTTGCCAAGAACTCATCATCATCTTCCACAATGAAGGTGAGCGCCTTTGAGATAGCCTCATCCACATCTTCGGCCTCGACGAAGACGGTAACGTAGAAGCCTTCGACCCGAACTTCGGCGGGAGGGCTGAATCCGCGGCCAACGATCAGGGTAGCATATTTTCCCATGATTTCAGTCCCCAATTGGCATGATGTCAGGTGATGTAATATGCAGTGTTGATTCGCAACGGCGTGCAGTCGAATTCCGCAATCCTGACATCCGTCCGCTTCTTGAACGGGTCGTGATCGTCGTCGTAAATCGCAAAGACCATGCCGCTGCAGAGCTTGTCGGCAAGAAAGGCCCGGATTGCATTGGTCTTGAGAACACCCGATGCCTCGAAGAGGCCGTCCCTGATTTCCAGCGGCTTATAGAAGACGACACGGGAACCAATGGTCTTGCGCTGCATGTATCCTCTAGGCAGCTTAATACCCTTCCCAGGGGCGTTCTCAACAGGGAACGAAATTTCAAGGTGCACCGTGGGCCGCCCTCACTGTGCCAGAGAGGCGCATTGCGCCTCTGGCAAATCCGGGCAAATTCCAGTCAGCGCAGTGGACGACCGTAGAACACATGCGCTCCCCGAAAGCCGCTTGCCGCCTGGAAGTGCGAGTAATGGATCGGGCTGTAGACATGCCCACTCGGGCCGTGGCGTATCACGTTGTTCGGTCCGAAGGCTTGCCGTGCAAGTGAGGCGGCCTGTTGAGCCCTGCTGCAGTGCACGCTGTAGCCGCTGCGCAGTGCGCTGACCGCAATTCTTGGTGCAACGTAGCGCGTTACCACATAGCGGGCCCCAGTCCAAGCAACAATTGCGACAAGGGGCGCAACTTTCCCCTCGGTGAGAGCCAACTCCTCATCACCCAACTCCACCCCCACCGGCAAGACCGGGGTAAAGGCGGGCTGGGCGTTGACCTTCCCCTGGGCCAGAGCGCCTCCTAGGACCAGTGCCATGAGCAGAACCAGAATCTTCCTCATAACCTCGCCTCCATTATCATTATAGGGCTTCGCCCCAGAAAGACGCTAGCACCTTTGAGTCAGAGGAAAGTCATAAGAGATCGGCTGTCACCGCCGGGAGATCCTGTCAAATGTTGGGCGTAGACACACCACTCCGGCCGCCGCTCCAGCACCGCCGTGGGGCTCTCCCCGCTGACCGGCGTCGCCCACAGCTCGTCAAAGATCTCGGGGTCGAAGCGGTAGATTCCCTTCGTCACCCGCCAGGCGGCGGGATAGCGCTCGCTGTAGCGCTTGAGGTGTGTTAGTGGGCGGGGGATCGTTTGCGTCCGCGTCTCCGCTTTGCCGGATCGAGCGTACCGAGTGCGCGATACACCTCTGCCCTTAGCATGGCCTGTGCCAATGCCACCGGCCTGTTCGGTCGTTTGTTCATGCCCTAGTTTATCGTTTGGAGGGGATGGCAGCGTAACTACAATTCCCGGTGGAGCTACCAAGCCGAGCTTGGCCAGCGCTTAAAGCCGCAGCGGCTGCAGCTTGCCGTAAGTGAGGCTGCGCCACAGCCACTCAAACGGCCCAAAGCGGAAGCGCTTAACCCACCAGTTGCTAAGTGGAACTTGCAAGCCAAAGATGGCGATGCTCAGTGCAAGGCCCGCCGCCGGGCCGATCTGCCCGTAGAGCCCCAGGCCGTAGCCGTAGAAGATGGTGGTGCAGATTAAGGTTTGCAGTAGGTAGTTGCTCAGCGCGGTGCGCCCGACTGCGGCGAGCGGCATAAAGAGCCGGTGCCAGGTAGCGTTTTGCGCCAGGATGACCAGCCCGGTAGCATAGGCCAGCGACAGGGCCGGCGCGCCGATGAGCAAACCCGCCAGGCCAGTAAGGGTACCCCAGGTGAGCTCGAGCGCACTCGCTCCGTGTGCCAGCGTCACGTAGAGCAGGTTCCCGATAATGCCGATGCCGGCACCCCAGGCAAACACTCGGCGAAAGAGCGGCAGGTGCTCGGTGGTGTTGTGCAAGAGCCGCTGCTTGCCGATATAAAGCCCAACCAGGAACATGGCCAGGACCAGAAACAGCATCCCGCCAAAGAGCGCACCGTTAGCGGAGAACGCCCATTCCGCCATACGCACCGGGATCATGGCCACCCAGTTCTCACCGCGGTAAACCGCCAGAGCCTGCTCATAGGCTGCCCGGAACTGCGCTTCGGTTTCGGCTAACACCGCCTCGAGCTGCGCGGCCCCTTCCGGTGTGGTGCGGGCGAGTTCGAAGAGCGCTACCGATCCGGCAGTCAGTACCAGCGGAATGGCAAGAAAGACGACGGCCCAGCGCAGCAGCCGGCGCGGCTCGGTGTGCCGAAAAAGGAGCAGTATGAAACCGACCAGGGCGTAGCCGGTCAGGATATCGCCCCACCAGAACAGGAAGGCGTGCGCCAGGCCGATGAGTAGCAGCACCAACAGGCGGCGCACATAGAGCGGGACGGCGCTCTGGCCCTTGTCCTGAGAGCGCTGCATCTGAATGGCCAAGCCCAGGCCAAACAGTAGCGAAAAGAGGGTAAAGAACTTGCCTTGGGCGAAAAAGGCTAGCAAGAGGCTAGCCACCTGGTCTAAGGGGTTAGCCCACGGCCCGGTGTCAATCGCTGCGCGATAGACGGGGTGCGCGAAGAAGAGCATGTTGACCAGCAAGATGCCGAAGATGGCAAAACCCCTGAGGATATCGACTATTTCGATACGCTCGCCTGGAGCTATGGGTCCAGGTTTGGCATCTGCCATATTAGTCCTCCATCGGTTTCTCGGCGAGCTTAGCATTCCATCCGGCAGCCCGGCACCATTACCTGAGCAACCCACCCACCTCGAGACCAAACCCCGGGCGGATCACCTCCCCTTGCCAGCCAAAGCTAGTATAAACCGCCAGCTGCTGCTCGCGCTGGGCATCCAGGGTATAGGAGGTTTGCAGCCTGAGGGTGGCGCCTGGGTGCACCAGAGCCTCGAGGCTCCAGGAAAGGCTTTTGCTAAGGCTAAAACTCACCTGCTCGTTGGCCACAAAGCCCGCGCCCAAGGAGAGGCTGAGGCTGGAGGGGCCCCCATCCAGCGCATCGCTAAAGCCTAGCGAGGCAGCGAGAACTACCGGATCGCGCAGCAGGCTGGCCGATAAGCTATAGTGCGCCGCCCAGGGGTAGCGCAGGGCGAGTGAGAGCCTGGGATCGAGCGCGGAGTCTGGCTCCAGGCGGTAGCGCACCCCCAGCGAGCCGCCCCAGCCCAGGCCAAGCCGGTTTTCATACCGGGTCTCCTGGGCAAAGCGCCGCTCGCTCTGCACCAGCTGCGCCTGTAGCGCGAGGGCCAGCCAGGCCGACCAGCGCGGGTCGAGGGTATACTCCAGCCTTCCCGCTAGGTCCAAGCGGTGTTGCACCTGGGTCAGGGAGTAGAGCCCTCGCTCGGGGTCGGCGCCCAGTGCCTGGAGTACCTGGGGCGCGTAACTCAGGCCGAGGCTATAGCGCAGCATGCCGGCCTCCTCCTCTGGTCGCAACAGGGGGTCAATGGGCTGGCTCTGGGCTAGGGCCAGCAGCCAGACCAGCCCAAGCAGCCAGCCCTTCACGGCAGCCCCCGCGCCAGTCGTCCCAGGGCTTGCAAGCGGCCCTCGGCCCAGCCCAGGGTCTGCGCCTGCTTGGGCTGAACCACGACCGCCTGCGCCCCACTTGGAATGGGCACCAGGGCCACCCCGCTAAAGCCCTTCTGGCTCAGCAGGCCCTCCAGCGGCATAATCCGCTTGCCCCAGCTAGGGTCGGCCAGCACCACCTGGCCCCAGACCATCCCCACCGCCACCACATAGTGCGGCTCAGGCCGGGTGACGTGTAATACCACCGGCAGCCCACCCCTGGCAAAGTAGTCGCTCAGCTGTTCTAGCGAGAGCCTAAAGCCCCGGCTGGGCAAGCCCAGGGTCTGCATGGCCTGCCGCAAGGCCAGCGCATTGATCCCCACCAGCCGCACCTCGCTTTCCGGCTTCTGCATGGCCTGTAGCGCAAGCTCCAGCACCCGCCCCTCGGTAGCCGCGATGCCGTAGTAGTAGTGCAACAACGTCGCTACCGCCGCCGGGCCGCAGGTGAACCAGTCGGTCTGGCCCACCACCTGCTGGTAGCGCAGGTCGCGGTGGGGAGTGGGTTGTTGGGCCAGGGCTAGCCAGCCGATCAGGAAGACACCAAGAAATACCAGCAATGGCCTCAAGCTTGCTCCTTTGCCTTTTCCCATGCCCTGTAAGCGCTATTCACAAGCCAGTTTCCTAAACCCGCACCAAGGTGTGCTGGTCCTAGAACGAGAAAGGCCGCTAGCAGACTGTGGGGGAAACCCTTCTCCAAGAGAAAGAAGATCGCCAGAGTTGAAATCGAGATCGAAGAGGCACTTGTGGCCAGAACACCTAAAGGCATGCCTAACCGGCGGATAGCAAACCTTGCTATATCATCCCCTTCGACTTCTACGCCAAAGCGTGAAACAGCCCACTTCGTCGTAGAATAATCAGTGTAAAGACCTGCCAAATACACCAGGACAGCGATTACGACTCCGGCCCAGATAGGCAGCAGGGCCAGGGGGTAAGCGACGAGCAGCAATATGCCAGCGAAAAACAGTGTGTAGCGCAGGACGTACTGCATCACGACCACGAATGGCCAGTGCGCTGGCGGCTTACCCCCATTGGCCATTTCTGTTACCTCACTCTTCCTATCGCCAGAATCTCCTAGTGAGCTCGCTGTAGAGTCGCACACCTGCACCAAGGCTTGCGGTCACAGCTACGATTCTCCAGTCTACCTCACCTCTAACGAGATATGACACCGCTGCGCCGCCAGAACCGGTGAGCACTGCTTGTCCGGCAAGGACTAAACCCTTCTTGACGAGAGGCGCAAGCTTCCCCTCAACCTCCGCCAGCTCCTCATTGCTCAGCTCCACCCCCACCGGCAAGACCGGAGTAAAGGCTGGCTGGCCGAGGGTTTTCCCCTGGGCCAGAGCGCCTGCTGGGACCAGCAGAGCCAGTGCCACGAGAAAAACCAGCATCTTCCTCATAACCTCACCTCCATCATCATTATAGGGCATCGCCCCAGAGACAAGCTAGCACCCTTGAATCAGAAGAATGTCAGCAGAAATCGGCTGTCACTGCTAGGAGATGCTATCAAATGTTGCAAACGTTGGGCGTGACACGCCCGCCGTCTATAGGCTGGCGGCCTTCTCGGCGGCTGATGCGGTGTGGCCTGCCCTGACCAGGCCTGTTAGGTGGTTGACCCGTACCCTCACCTAGACAACTTCGGATTTGATGGTTGCCACATTAGCCCTCCACAGTTCTTTTGTTGAAGGTAACGGCCCGTGGCGTTAAGCTACCTGCGCGGCGAGTCATAGGCAGTTACCGGTTACAGCCTCAATCGCTCTGTTGAAAGAGACCTGTCAGAGAGCTTCAAACAGCCTTGCCAGGTTGAGGCTAAACCCCGGCAGGACCGACACGACCGCCTGGTCGCCCGCGCCGTAGCGCCGCTCGCCCCCTTCGTCCCAGGCGATGAGGGTATTCGCATCTGGATCGAGCGCCCAGTACACTACGCCGTGGCGGGCATAGAGCTTGCGCTTGAGATCCAGATCGCGCTCGCGGGTCGAGGCTGAGAGCACTTCGATCACCCAGTCGGGCGGGCCCATAAGGCGCTTTTCGGCGATGATGGCGCGCCTGGCGTGGGAGATGAAGACAACATCCGGCTGCACGGCGTCTTGTTCGCTAAATACCACTTCGACTGGTGAGACGATGACCGTGCCAACGGGCTGTGACTGCAAAAACAGGCGAATCGCGAAAAACAGCTCGCCAACCAGACGTTGATGGCGGGTATTGGGTGCAGCGGTCACGTAAAGCTCCCCGTGGATGACCTCCCGAACCTTGCCGTCGTCGGGGGCGTGTTCGAGGTCGTGGTAGGTAAAGGGTTCGCGCTTGACCAGCGGCATGGCAGTTCCTCGGCTCAGTATAACTCAATGAGTGTCAGAGCTTGATAACGGCTTGGCTGTGGGGAGTGTATGGGTAACCATGCTAGATCGCACCGATACCATCCTTTCCTGGTAGCCTTGAGGCATGATCGGAGTTGATCTTGGCACCACCCATATCCGCATTCATGTCAAAGGACGGGGAATTGTGCTGCGCGAACCGGCGGTTATTGCCGTGGTGCGCAACACCGAGGAGGTCAAGGCGGTTGGCAACGAAGCCTACCTGATGCTAGGCCGCACGCCGGGAAATATCGTGGCGGTGCGCCCGATGGCCGATGGCGTAATCGCCAACTACACCCTTACCGAAAAGATGCTCAAGGCGTTTATCCGTAAGGTCATCACCGGGCCGGGCCGCCTGGTTAAACCCATCATCATGGTCTGCATCCCTTCAGGCATTACCGAGGTCGAAAAACGGGCAGTGCTGCAAGCCATGAACGAGATCGGCGCGCGCAGGGCGTTTCTAATCGAGGAGCCGATTGCCGGGGCGATCGGCGCCGGGATCAACATCGCCGAGCCGATCGGTTCGATGATCGTGGATATGGGTGGCGGCACTACCGATGTGGCGGTTATCAGCCTGGGCGGGATCGTCACCGCTGAGTCGCTGCGAGTAGCTGGCAACGTGCTGGATTCTGATGTCATCCGCTTTATCCGCTTCAAGGAAAACCTGCTGATCGGCGACCGCACCGCTGAAGAGATCAAGCGCACGGTCGGTGCTGCGCTAATTCGCAGCAACGAAGAGGTCAAACAGATCGAAGTGCGCGGGCGCGATCTGATTAATGGCCTGCCCAAGACCATCACGGTCAGTACCGAGGATGTGGTGGAGGCGCTCAGCGGTTCGCTGCAAAAGGTGGCCGATGCGGTAAGGCGGGTGCTCGAGCAGGCCCCACCGGAGTTAGTAGCCGACATCATCGAACGGGGGATCGTCCTTACCGGAGGCGGGGCGCTGTTGAGGAACTTCGACGTCTTTTTGCGCAACATTACCGGCATCCCAGTAGCGGTAGCGGAGAACCCGACCGATTGCGTGGTGATCGGCACTAGCAAGGCGCTCGAGCTAGTACACCTGCTGCAAGGCACCTCTGATACCCGGCGGCGCTACTGAAGTGCGGCCCGGTCAGCAAAGAGCTGCTGGTCTCTACCTGCGCAGGCCCAGCAAAAAAAGTCGCCCGGTAGCGGCCGGGCGACTGAGTGGGCGCAGTGGTAGCTAGTAGCTTTGACGCTGGCGAGCCGGAGCGGAGGCGGCCTTAATCACGCGCACGTTCTT
>JAGXSO010000024.1 GCA_018333775.1 Truepera sp. | reverse complement strand
TTACGGCTCGAGCCAGTACCTCGTCTTCTACCGCGCCCGTTCCGAAGGTGTCTACCGCCATGCTAATCGGGTGCGCCACGCCGATGGCATAGGCTAGCTGCACCTGGCAGCGCCGGGCTAAGCCTGCTGCCACCACGTTCTTGGCGATGTAGCGGGCGTAGTAGCTCGCGCTACGGTCAACCTTGGTAGCGTCCTTACCGCTGAAGGCCCCGCCGCCATGCGGCGCCGAACTGCCGTAGGTGTCGATGATGATCTTGCGGCCGGTCAGGCCGGTGTCCGACTGTGGGCCGCCAACCACGAAGCGGCCGGTGGGGTTGATGAGCAACTTGGTGTGGGGCCCGAAATAGCGCTCGGGGATGACCGCTCGGATCACCTGGCTCTCAATCTCCTGCTGGAGCTTGGCAAAGTTCACATTTTCGTCGTGTTGAGCCGAGACCACCACAGCCGCTACCTGCCTGGGCACGATGCCGTCATAAGCCACCGTCACCTGTGCCTTACCGTCGGGCCGGAGGTAGGGGAGAGCGCCGCTCTTGCGCAGCTCGCTCAAACGGTAGGTCAGGCGGTGAGCCAGCGTGATCGGTAGCGGCATCAGCTCAGGGGTCTCGTCGCAGGCATAGCCGAACATGATCCCCTGATCGCCGGCGCCAAGCTGATCGTATTCCTCGCCCGAGTCGGCCTCCTGAGCGCGATTTACGCCCTGGGCGATATCGGGTGACTGCTCGTTGATGGCCACTAGCACTGCCGCGCTGGTGGCATCGATGCCGTACTCGCTCTTGGTGTAGCCGACTTCACGCAAAGTCTCGCGCACGATCTTCTGGATATCCACATAGCCGCGGCAGGTGATCTCGCCGGCGATCAGCGCTAAGCCGACCGAGAGCGTCGTCTCGGCGGCTACCCGGGCGTTCGGGTCGATGGCTAGTATGGCGTCCAAAATGGCGTCGCTGATGCGGTCCGCCAACTTATCGGGGTGGCCTTCGGTTACCGATTCCGAGGTTAGAATAGTCACAAGTCCCTCCGCGCCGCCGCGGCGCTTAGCGCCGCGCTTCAACGCCAAAGTATATCAGGACCCTCCCGCCGATACGGCTGCATTACAATGATGCGAGATGGTCGGCGGCACGGCTTTACGAATCCTAGTGCGGGCGCTCTACCCCGAGGATGCCGCCGCCTGGCACCACCTACAGCTGGGGATCTACCGTGAACAGCAGTGGTTTGTCGGCGATACCCCCCCGCCGGTTGAAGCGCTGTCCCGCAAGTTGCTGGCGGTGGATGCTAGCTACGACCTCTATCTGGGGGCGCTGGCGGGTGGCGTCTTGGTGGGCTGGCTCGAGCTCCACCGCTATACCACCCCGCGCCTGAGCCATGTGGCGGTGCTGACGCTGGCGGTGGCCTTGCCCTACCGCCGCCGAGGGTTGGGCCGCCGCCTGCTCCAGGAGGCGTATCGTTGGGCTAGGCGGGTTGGGGTGGAGAAGCTCCAACTCAACGTGCGTGCGGGTAACCTGGCGGCTCGAGCCCTCTATCGTTCGGAAGGTTTTATCGAAGAGGGCTGTGAGGCAAGGCAGCTCCGCCAGGGCGACTATTACGAAGACAATCTGCTGATGGCCAAGTTCCTTTAATCCGGAGTATACTTGGCTCCTATGGAGAACGCGATAGTCTCGCCTTCGGTGCGGCTAGCGGAATGGGCTGAGCAGCGCGTAGGACTGTTTGTCGATACCCAGAATCTCTACTATGCAGCGCGTGAGAACTATGGCCAGCACGTCGATTACGAGCAGCTCATGGCGGTCGTGGCGCGAGGCCGGAGGCTCGTTCAAGCCTCGGCCTATGTGGTGGAGCGTGAAGGCGAGTCGACCGCTTTTGGCTTTATTACCAAGCTTTCCACGTTGGGCTACCGGGTCAAGCGCCGCAAGGTGCGCATCCACCGCAGCGACAACGGCGGGCGCCCGGTGCTTGAAGGTGACTGGGACATGGGCATCGCCGCCGATATGGTGCGCGCCTGGGATCGGCTCGATGTGGTGGTATTGGCTAGCGGTGATGGCGACTTCGCGCCTATTGTGCAATTGGCGCAAGAGCGCGGTTGCCGGGTCGAAGTGATGGCCTTTCGCGAGTCCGCCGGACAGTCCCTGATCGATCTGGCCGACGTCTTTGTCAATCTCCCCGAGCTACCTAAGATATTCGTGCGCCCGCTGCCGGCAGCTGATAGTGAGCCGAGCGAAACCCGGCCACCGGGGGTGCTACCCTGATGGCTGTGAGATGGCATGCTGCCTATCGCGAGAAGGTGCTGCTGCCGGACTACCGCTTCGCCAGCCAGCATCTAGCCGGGTACTTTCTCGACGCCATGCTGGCCCACGTTAAAACGGTGGCACGTCTGCCGGACGCTCATGTACAAGCGCGCCAGGACGAGATCAGGGCGCTACAAGCGGCCCTGCTGAGGCTGCACAGCGAACCGTTGCCGCCCTACGCGCCGGAGCTGCCCGACCTATATTTCGCTATCAACCGGTGGCTCGAGGCCGAGCTAGGTGAGGCAGCGGTCAGCTTCTTGCGGTTGGGGCTGAGCCGCAATGACCTCGACATGACGGTCTACAAGCTCTGCGCGCGCGAGCTTTTGTTACTACTGATCAGCTACCTGGCCCGCTTGCGCAAGTTGGTGCTGAAACAGGCCGCGCAGCACTTAGAGACGATTCTGATCGCCCAGAGTCACTATCAACCGGCTCAGCCGACCACTGTCGCGCACTATCTCAGTGCCATGTTGAGTGTGCTGGCGCGCGATAGCGCCCGCTTCTGGGCGGCTTACGAGCGCCTCGACACCTGCCCTCTGGGGGCGGCGGCTTTAGCGGGGACGAGCCACCCTTTAAACCGCACTTTTACTGCCGAGCTACTCGGCTTTAGCGCTCCGGTGGCCAATACCTACGACGCCGTAGCCTCCTCCGACTGGCAGGTTGAGTTGGTGGCGGCGGGGCAGACCTGCGCCATTAACCTTTCGCGCTTCGTCTGCGATCTCTTAGCCTGGACGGGGCAGGGCCTGTTCTGGCTTCCTGACGGCCTGGTGCAGGGCTCCTCGATTATGCCGCAAAAACGCAACCCGGTGGCGCTCGAGCACGCCCGCACCAGCTTTTCACGAGCGGTCGGGGCAGCGCAGATGGTCATCTACTCCAGCCATAACATCCCCTACGGCGACCTCAACGACTTCGGCCCCGATATTCAGGGCGCCTTGCAGATGCTGTTTGTGCAGTTCGACGGCGGCCTGTCGCTGCTGGCGGCGTGCCTCGAGGAGGGGGTGTTTCGGGTTGCAGCGCTGACTGAGGCGGCCCGGCAGAGCTACACGACCGCCACCGAGCTGAGCGACGAGTTGACCCGCCGGTATGGGCTCTCTTTCCAGGAGGCCCACCGCCTGGTGGCGCGGTTAGTAGCGCGCCAGGAGGTCCAGGGCAGGTCGCTGCAGCTGGCCACCCCAGAGGATCTTGTGGCGGTGGGTGGACCGCAATTGACGCCCGATGAGCTCCATGGTGCGCTCGACCCGTATGAGTTTATTCGCCGCCGCCGCGGTTTGGGCGGCCCTGCTCCGGAGGTGGTCGATGACCAACTAGCAAGAGCTCGCCAAGAACTTGAGCACGACCTCGCCCGTTTGGTAGAGGTCCACTCCCGGTTACGCGCGGCGCGAGAACGGCTGCTCGCGCCCGGAAAGGAGATACCGTCATGAAAGTAAGGAAGCTGTTAATAGCCGCTCTACTAGTGCTCAGCGGTACGGCCCTGGCCCAGATCACCATTACCTATTGGCAGTTCGATTTTGCCACCCGCGTTGAGGCCATCAACCAGCTCATCGCCCAGTTCGAGGCAGAAAATCCCGGTATCAGGGTGGTGCATGAGACCTTCCCCCACGCTGCCTACGCGGAGCAGGTGGCGGTGGCAGTGCCGGCCGGCCAGGGGCCTGATGTGGCGCAACTGTTCTATGGCTGGTTGCCGATGTGGGCCCGAGCGGGGTTGGTCAAGCCGCTCCCCGAGCAGTTTTTTGACACCGCCATGATCGACGCCGAGTTCGTCCCCATGGTGCAGGCCGCCAAGATCGATGGCGTCTACTACGGCCTGCCGACATCGGTGCGCACGCTAGCCCTGTTCTACAACCGGGACAAGCTCGAAGCTGCGGGCTTTAGCGAACCTCCCAGCACCTGGGATGAGCTTATCGAGGTTGCTAAGGCGCTGACTGTGAGGGTCGGCCCGCGCTTCACGCAGATCGGCCTGGGGGTCGCCCCGGCCGGGCAGGACCATCACTTAATCCGCGAGGTATTAACCCGCCAGTTCGGCACACCGCCTCACAGCGAGGACGGCAGGCAAGTGCTCTTTGGCAACGAGGCCGGGCTAGCGGCGTTTAGGTTCTACACCAGCCTGATCACCGAGCACGAGATCGGCGTGCTTGAGTTCGTGCCCGGCGCCGGCGGTTATCGCGAAGGGTTTAGGTCGCTCGAGAATATCGCCATGATCATCGACGGCTCGTTCGCCGTCGGCGACACCGCCGCCGTGGCCCGGTTTAACTGGGGTGTGGCGCCCCTCCCCACCCTGGATAACGGCGTGAGGGCCAACTTCGGCTCCTTCTGGATGAACGGCCTCACCCCCAACGCCTTCCGTGATCCCGCCATCCTGGAGGCGAGCGCCAAGTTCTTAGAGTTCATCACCCGGCCCGAGGCCATGATGCTCAAGCTCGAGCTAGTCGGTGAACTCCCGGCCCGGCAAGAGTTGATAGACGATCCCCAATTGGTAGCTGACCCGGTCCTGGAACCGTTTGTCGCTGCCCTGGCCTACGCTACCGCCACCAGGTTTGTTGACGAGTTAGCGCAGCGCCGGGTCATCATCGATGCGGTGAACCGCGTCGTCATGGAAGGGATGGACCCTGCTGAGTCGTGGCGCCTGGCTGCGCAAGAAGAGCAGGGGATTTTGGACCAGTTTCACCGGCAGTGAGGTTGTCTGTAGGGGCGGGCTAACCCCGCCCCTACAGCGTCATCATCATAAGGAAGGGTATAAGCCAAGTGCCGACACCTGGCAAGAACGCCAAGCCTGTCCTTACCCTGTCCCGCCGCGAGGCGCTGTGGGCTTACGCCTTTCTGCTGTTGCCGCTGGCCTTTTTCCTATTGGTCCGCCTCTGGCCGACCCTGCAAGCGTTTCAACTATCGCTCTTTACCTGGCATGTTGACCCTCTCCAGCGCCAGTTCGTCGGGCTAGGCCACTATCAGGAGATGCTGGGCGAGCCAAGGCTACAGCGGGCGCTCCTTAACACGTGGCTTTACACCATCATCATCGTGCCGGCGCAGCTCGTGCTGGGCCTGAGTATAGCTATCTTACTCCAGTCTGTAACGGCTTTCAAAGGGCTCTTTCGCGCCATCTATTTTGCGCCTTATGTTACGCCGGCGGTGGCCGTGGCCTGGGTGTGGAGCTGGCTGTACTCGGTCAATTTCGGGGTTTTCAACAACCTGCTGATCGAGTGGAGCCTGTTCTGGGAAGGGCTCGGCATCACCTGGCTCAGCATCGCTCCGCAGCCGTTTCTTGCTTCGCCGAGTCAGGCGCTCGTGGCGGTTGCGGTAGTGGTGATCTGGCAAGGGCTGGGGTTCCAGGTAGTGATCTTCCTGGCCGGGTTGCAGGGGATCCCCAGGATGTACTACGAAGCGGCCCGGATCGATGGCGCCAACCCGTGGCATCTGTTCCGCCATATCACCGTGCCGCTCCTGAACCCGGTCATCGTCTTTTCGGTGGTGATCTCAACCATTACCTCGCTACAGCTCTTTGATCAGGTAGTTAACATCAGATTCCTCGATCAGGGCGGGCCGTTAAACAGCACCCTGACCATCGTGCTCTACCTCTACCAAGAGGCCTTCGGGCGCTTCAGGTTTGGTTACGCTACGGCGGTCGCGGTGCTGCTCTTTATCCTGATCCTGATGGTAACCATTGTGCAGCTTAAGCTTATCAGCCGCCGGGTGGATTACTGATGCGCCTCAAACTGACCACGGTAGTGGCCTATCTGCTGCTGCTAATCGGCAGCCTGGTGATGGTCTTCCCCTTTGCGTGGATGGTCATGAGCTCGTTCAAGGATGTGCGCGAGATCTTCGGGCTGGGCTTTTGGCCCACCGCCTGGAGTTTCGATAACTACCGTGAGGTGCTGTTTCGCACTGCTTTTCCGCGCTGGTTTTTAAACAGCCTGATCGTAGCCACCATCACCACTACCTCGGTGCTCTTTTTCTGCTCGCTGGTCGGCTACACCCTGACCTGGCTGCGCTTTCCGGGGCGCACCCTGATCTTCGTGCTGATGCTATCGACGCTGATGATCCCGACCGAGATGCTGGTGATCCCCTGGTATGTAATGTCGGTCAACTACGGCTGGGTCAATACCTTCTGGGGGTTGATCTTCCCCGGCCTGATCCCGGCTTTTGGAGTATTCTTGATGCGCCAGTTCTTCCGAACCTTGCCGCGTGACCTGTTCGATGCGGCGCGGGTCGATGGCATGAGTGAGTTTGGGCTATTCTGGCATATCGGCCTGCCGCTGGTCCGCCCGGCCCTGGCTGCGCTGGGCATCTTCGCCTTCATCGGTAACTGGAACGCCTATCTGTGGCCGCTAATTATCGCCAAATCCAACGATATGCGCACTATCCCGGTCGGCATCTCGCTCTTTTCCGGCGAGGCTGGGGCGGCCTGGCATCTGATCATGACCGCCAATGCGCTCGCTATCCTCCCGGCCCTGGCGGTATTTGTCATTTTCCAAAAGCAGATCATCGAGGGGGTGGCGCTGACCGGCGTGAAGGGGTAGTTTTAGCTCTCCCGAAAGTCAGTAGACAAGTATTCAAGTATTCGAGTAGGGGCGACCACGTGGGGTCGCCCGTTTTCATCCCTGGTGGTGAACGATAGTTCATGGGCAATTCCTCCTGAGGCCGGGGTTTTCCCGGTCGCCCCTAAGGTAGCGAGCCTGCCGTGAACGGTGCGAGAACGGATTGTGAACAAAGCGAGAGCGGCTCTGCTGTGCCGAAAATACCGGGCACTCGACGCTCTAGGGCAAGAGGCGGGGCTGGCGCAAGATGGTAAGGCCGCGTGCCGCCACTGCTAGGCCAGCCAACGCCACGGCCCAGGCACCCCAGGTGTCGCTGCCGGCCCAGAATAGGATCAGCAGGGCGAGATAGCCGAAGCCGGCGCCGAACGGGATGGGGTAGATGGCCTTGCGCCGCGTCCGCCAGAACAGGGCGTAGTACAGCGCGGCGATTCCCAGGCCGATAGTCGCTGCTATCAGAGTTTCGTCCCAGTCGTACAGCAGCAGAAACCCAACGCTTGGGGCGATGCCGCCTCCACCGCGAAAGCCGAAATAAAGTGGCCAATTGTGACCAGCCACTACCGCCGCGGCTAGCGCTGGGATCAGCCAGGGCTGGTCCCCTAATTGGCTCAGGAGGAATACTAGCGCTCCCTTTAGCACATCCAGAACGATTACCGCGGCGGCCCAGGCCGGCCCCATCTGCCGGAATACCCCGGAGCCGCCAGGCAGGTCTTTGGTACGGATATCGGCGCCGCGGAGGCGGCTCAGTATTACACCGAAAGTCAGCGAGCCGATCAGGTAGGCTACCAAAATTAGCAGCAGGGCGGTCATAACCTAAGCATAACCGGATTAGTTAGCGCAGGCTTAGCCTAACGCGTCACTGATGAGCACGATACCGGGGCCGCGGTTACCGGTACTTAGACTTATCTCACCAAGAGCAGCACTAGTACCCCGCCTAGCGCGGCGTAGAGCAGCGCCGGACCGAGCGTGCGGCGCAGCACCTGCCCCTCTTTACCGGCTAGCCCCACGGTAGCCCCGGCAGCGATGATGTTGTGGGGGGAGATGATGTTGCCGACTGCCGCACCGAAACCTTGCGCGCCGAGGATAGCTACCGGGGGGAGCTCGAGCGCCCTGGCGGTAGCTAACTGAAAGTCGCTAAAGAGGATGTTCGAGGCCGTAGCCGAACCGGTCACAAAAGAGCCCAGCATGCCTACAAAGGGCGCCAGCAGCGGGTAGCCGGCACCGGCCAGGTTGGCGGTCGCCTCGGCCAGGGTAGTGATCATGCCGCTATGCAGCATCAGCCGGGAGAGGCCTAGCATGACAAAGAGCGCCAGCGTCACCGGGGCAATCTGTGCCAGCGCCCCGCCCATGGCCTGCCGCACGCTACTGGCCGGCACGCGCTGCACTAGCGCCGCGATGATAAAGCTTGCCAGCAGCAAGGTGCCGGGGTGATAGAGCGGCTGGATGCTGCCGCTGAAGATGGAGAGCTCCCAACCTAGCCTCACGCTGGTCAGGGCCTCATTGACGGGGGGTACTAGCCGCGTTACCAGGACTAGCCCGACCAGCGCTAGATACGGCGTTGCGGCCAGCAGCAGGTTGCCGGTGGGGGCCGCGTCCGCTACTGGCGCAGATGACCGCCGCACCAGTGCCACAAAGGCCAGTCCACCGAGGAGCGCACCGCCCAGAGTGGGTAGTTCGGGCCCGATCAAGTGAGCCAGCAGCACCATCGGCACCAGGAAAAACGCGGCAGCCGCCAGCGCTAGCCCCCAGGGGCGCTGGCCTTTGGCGGCTAGCCACATCACGATCAGCGCCATCAGCCAGCCTAGCAGCCCGTGGAAGAGGCTGGTAGTGGCTGCCAGCTCGGTGCCGTCAAAGCCGAGCGCAATCTGCGGCAGGACGGGTGTGCCCACCGCCCCGAACGACACCCCTACCGAATGACCGATCAACGCTATGGTGACCGCCTGGATGGGGTTAAACCCGGCGCTTACCAGAAGCGGTGCCGCCAGCGCTGCCGAGGTGCCAAAACCGGCCGCCCCTTCGATGAACAGAGCAAAAAACCAGGCGACCAGCAAAGCAACCACCACCGGGTTCGTCGAGAGTCGAGCCATGGCGGCTTGCAGTGTGGCCAGCGCCCCGCTCCGCTGTTGGAGCTGATGAATGCACAGCGCCGGGAAGATGATCCACAGGATGGTAAAGGCCGAGAAACCGGCCTCTAGCAGCGCTCCACCGGTAGCTCCCAAGCCCAGCTCCGGCAAAAGAGTCGTCCCGTAACCAAAAGCCAACCAGGCGATCAGCAGGGCCGCAGCCAGCCCCGATAGTCCGGCCTTAGCCGCCGACCAGCCGGCGCCTAGCATCAGTATCAGGATGAGCAGAATAGGGAGAGCAGCTAGCGCGATCAGCATGGCGCGCAGGGGCCTATCAGCGTGAGGATAGCGGCGAGGTAAGGCCTCATGGCCGCCGAGAATCTATCACGGAGGTGCGGCAAAGTACAAGAGTTGACACACTTGGCAGCTGGGCATAAGATGCGCTTCGTAAGTTGCATTACGATTTTGCGCAAAGGAGGTAAGCGGAATTGCGACCCATAACGCCGTTATGCACACTGACAAAGGGATGACGCGGCGCTGTTAGAGTGCCGCGGGGCTAGAGCGAAAGGAGTTTTGCATGTATAAGCGACTGTTGACCGTGTTACTGGCCGCCCTATTCCTGAGCGCTAACGCTCAGCGCGTCGAGGTTCAGTTCTGGTACGGCCTTACTGGGCCGCTTGGCGAGTTACTTGAAGCCATCACTGATGACTTTAACGCCTCACAAGACCGGTTCCATGTCGAGGCCAGCTTCCGCGGTGCCTACCCAGAGACGATGGTCGCTGCCATCGCCGCCTTCCGGGCCGGAAACGCGCCGCATATCGTGCAGATGTTTGAGGTCGGTACGGCTACCATGATGCACGCCGGGGGCGCTATTTTGCCGGTTTACCAGCTCTTTGAGCGCACCGGCATCGCCTTTGACCCTGAGGTCTTTCTACCTGCCGTCCGCGGCTACTACAGCCTCCCCGATGGCCGCCTGATGTCGCTGCCTTTTAACAGCTCGACCGCCATCATGTGGTACAACCGGGACGCTTTCCGTGCCGCCGGTCTTGACCCTGATGCTCCGCCGCAGACCTGGACCGAGCTGCGCGAGGCGGCCAGGCAGATTGTGGCTTCCGGCGCTGCCAGATGTGGTTTTACCACCGCCTGGCCTACCTGGACGCAGTTTGAGCAGTTCAGCGCCATTCACAATGTGCCGCTCGCCACCCTGGCCAACGGTATGGCAGGGCTTGGTGCCGAACTGATGATCAACAGCCCGCTGCATGTGCGGCATGTGCAGAACCTGATCGACATGCAGGCGGAAGGGTCATTCACCTACGGCGGGCGCGATAGCTCGGCCGATGCGCTCTTCCCTTCGGGCGAGTGCGCTATTCTGCACGGGTCGTCGGGATTGCTGGCCCGCGTGCTGCGCGAGGCGCAGTTTGACTGGGCCGTGGCGTACCTGCCCTACTACGACGATGTTGAGGGCGCGCCGAAGAACTCGATTATCGGTGGAGCTAGCTTCTGGGTCATGACCGCCCCTGGCCGCACCGATGCGGAGTACCAGGCGGTCGCCGAGTTCTTCAGCTTTATCAGCCAGCCCGAAGTGGCCCGGCGCTGGCATGTCGAAAGCGGTTTTTTGCCCATCCGCTTCGATGTCTTTGAGCAGTTACAGGCCGAAGGCTTCTATGCCGCCAATCCCGGCCGGGACATCCCGAAGCTGCAACTGACCCGCACCGAGCCGACCGAGAACTCGCGCGGCCTGCGGCTAGGCAACATGCCCGAGATTCGCAATATCATTCAAGAAGAGGTTGAACTAGCCCTGCAAGGTCAGCAAACCGCCCAGCAGGCGCTAGACAACGCCGTGCGGCGTGGCAATGAGGTGCTGCGGGCGTTTGAACGCGCTCACCGCTAGCTGATAGCGAGGCAGGGGGATTGCCCCCTGCCTCTAAACAGCTAAACCACACAGGAGCCCGATCTTTGGAAAACCATCTGGCAAGGCTTGTTATTGGGGGCCTGGGGGTTACACTAGCCACTACTGACCACTGAACGGAGACCATGCAAAGGCGCGCCATCTACCCCAATAAACTCTTGCCGTATCTGCTGCTCGCTCCACAAATCATCATCACGCTTATCTTTTTCTTTTATCCGGCCGCTGAAGCGATCCGGCAGTCGCTCTTTATCCAAGACCCCTTTGGGCTTCGGGCGCAGTTTGTCTGGTTGGAGAACTTTAGCCGCATCCTGCAAGCCCCGCTCTACTGGGAAGCCGTCCGGGTCACGGTTATCTTCGCAGCCTCGGTCACCTTTTTGGCGATGGT
>JAGXSO010000023.1 GCA_018333775.1 Truepera sp. | reverse complement strand
AAAATGTCCCAGTCGCTCATGGTCTCCCACAAAGGCGGCACCGCGGCCTGCATGGGGTTGATGTAGGTGTGCAGGTCGGTGGTGTTGATATCGGTTTTTTCGTACCAGGAGGCAGTGGGCAGCACAATATCGGAGTAAAGCGCGCTGGTGTCCATGCGGAAGTTGATGTTCACCACCAGGTCGAGCTTGCCCTGAGGGGCCTCTTTGCGGTACCTGACTTCCGAGACATGCCCGTTGGCCTGCTCGGGGGCCACGGCATTGGTATGGGTGCCCAGGTAGTGCTTGAGAAAGTACTCGTGGCCCTTGGCGCTGGTGCCAATGGCGTTGCCGCGCCAGATGAACCAGGCCCGGGGCCAGTTGCTGGGGGCATCGGGGTCGTCAATGGCGAACTCGAGTTGCCCCTCCTGGAGCTGCTGGACCACATACTGGATGATCTCCTGATCGGTCTTGGCGCCGGCTTGCTGGGCTTCTTTGGCGACCTCGAGGCTCGACTTGTTGAACTGCGGGAAAAAAGGCAGCCAGCCTTTGCGCACCGCCCGGGCCTGGTGGTCAATGGTATGGTCGGTTTCTTTTGCGGTGGTCTTGTCGTAGTCCTTGTAGCCCCGCTCGTAGCGCCACTGGTCGGAGTGGACGTAGTGGAAGCTGGGGGTGTTCTGCTGGCGCGCCGGGTAGCCCCAGTCCCCCGCAAAGGCAATGGGGCCCCAGCTGGCCTGGTTGGCCAGCTTCTCCTGCCCCACGTAGTGCGCCAGCCCGCCGCCGTTTACCCCTACTGCCCCGGTTAGCATCAAGGCCACGATGCCGGCGCGGTAGAGCAGGTTGTTGTGGTACCAGTGGTTGGCCCCAGCCCCGATGATGATCAGGTTCTTGCCGCTGGTCTTCTCGCCGTTCTCGGCCCACTCACGGGCATAGCGGATCAGGGTATCGCGGTGGATGCCGGTGTACTGCTCCTGCCAGGCCGGGGTGTAGGCCGCTACCTCGTCGTAGCTCTGGGGGTAGTCGCCGCCCAGGCCCCGGTCCACGCCAAACTGGGCCATCAACAGGTCGAAGACGGTGGTGACGGCAACCTGCTGCCCGTCTTTGGTGATGAGCTTTTTGACCGGTACCCCGCGCCGGGTTTTCTGGTCCGCCCCGAAGTCGTCGAACTCGAGCTGGACTACTTCGTCCGGGCTGTCGCGGAAGCTTAGCAGGGGGTTGATCTCCTCACCGGTCTTAGCGTCCTTGTGCTCTAAGTTCCACTTGCCCTTTTCGCTCTGCCAGCGGAAGCCGATGGTGCCGCCGGGCATTTTAGGGGAGTTGCTGGTCTGGTCCCAGACCAGGAACTTCCAGTCGCCGTGCTCTTGCTCGGCATAATCGCTCAGCCGACTGGCCCGCATATACCGCCCTGGCCTGCCGTCCTCTACCTCGACTAAGATCGGGCTATCGGTGTAGCGCCCCAGGTAGTCCACAAAGTAAGGGACTTGCTTTAGCAGGTAGAACTCCTTTAAGATGACGTGATTCAGCGACATCCAGAAGGCCCCGTCCTGGCCGGGGTTAATCGGCAGCCACCAGTCGGCGTACTTGGCCACCTGGCTGAAGTCCGGCGCAAACACCGTGAACTTGGCCCCGGCATAGCGACCCTCGGCGATGTAGTGGGTATCGGGGGTGCGGGTCATGTTGAGGTTAGAGCCCACCACCGCGATAAAGCGGGCGTTGTACCAGTCGGCGGCCTCGTGCACGTCGGTCTGTTCGCCCCAGATCTCGGGAGAAGCGTTGGGCAGGTCGCAGTACCAGTCATAAAAGCTCATCGGCACCCCGCCCAACAGGCTCAGGAAACGCGAGCCTGCCGCATAGCTGATCTGCGACATGGCCGGGATGGGGCTAAAGCCGATGATCCGGTCGGGGCCGTGCTGCTGAATGGTATGCACCAGCGAGGCCGCGATGATCTCCAGCGCTTCGTCCCAGCTAAAACGGCGGTAGCCACCCTTGCCGCGTGCGCGCTGCCAGCGCCGGCGTTTTTCGGGGTCGTTGACCAGGCTCTTCCAGGCCTCTACCGGGTCGGCCTGATTCTCCCGCGCTTCGCGCCAGAGGTCGATCAGGGCGCCGCGCACGTAAGGGTACTTGACCCGGATGGGGCTGTAGAGATACCAGGAGTAGCTGACCCCGCGCTGGCAGCCCCTGGGGGTGATGTCGGGCAGGGCGGGGTCAATGGCGGGGTAGTCGGTGGCCTGGAGCTCCCAGGTCACTATCCCGTCCTTGACAAAAACCTCCCAGCTACAAGAGCCGGTGCAGTTGACCCCGTGGGTGGTGCGCACCCGTTTGTCGTGGGCAAAGCGGTTGCGGTAAAACTCCTCCCACTGGCGCTCGCTGGGGGATTCTTGTTCTTTGATCCAGTTGCTCATGTGTTCCTCCTACGAATCTGCTCGGCTAAGCCCTGGCGGCGGTTGATCCAGAACAGGTACATCACGCCAAACAGCACCACCAGCCCGATTAGCCCAGGAAACAACATGCGGGCCGTGTCTACTCGGTTGGGGTTAGCGGGCGGGCCGGCTGCGGTCTTGGCAAAGAAAGCGGTCAGGGCATCAATTTCCTCCGGCGTGAGCAGTTTGCCCCGGTAGCTCTCGCGCATAACCGGAAAGGCTGCCACATTGCTCAGAACCCCCCGCACACCAGCCTCTCCCAAGCGGGCGTGCAGCCGGGTCAGATCGGTGCCCAGGTTGCCTCCGTCCATCAGGCCAATGTTGCCGGCAGTGTGGCAGGCCATGCAGGGCGCGCCGCCATGCTCGAGGCGTTGCTGGCCTATAAACAAGGCCCGGCCTCTAGCGGCTAGAGCGGGGTCGGCCGGTACTGCCGGAGCGGGCTCGGGCTGTGCTATGGGGGGAGGCTCGACTCCGGCCATTACCCGAAGATAGGCCGCAATGGCCCTGGCCTCAGCCAGGCCGACCTGCGGCTGAGGAGGCATGGCAGCTATGGTGCCCGTGAACCCGGCGCGGATTACCTCGAGTACATGGTCTTCGTCTTGTACTCTGGGATTGTCCAACAGCGGTGGGGTAAAGCCAGGTATGCCCTGTCCTTGTACGCCGTGGCAGGCAGCGCAGTGCTGACCAAAAAGCGCTGCTCCGTCTGCGGCCAAAGCCAGGCCCATTAGCGTTACCAGGCTGACCAACACTTTTCTCATGCCTACCTCCTTGGTTCTTGGTGCCTTGCTAACCAGGACAGCAGCTCACCTAGGCCGTTGAAAGGGTGTTCAACCCCGGTTCGGGCATCCTTAATCCGGCCTTCCCACCGGCCTGTCCCGCCCTGCCACAAGAGCACCAGATAGACCGGCAACTTGGCGGGGGGGAGGGTCCTGTGTGCAGACTCCTGTCCCATACACCTCATAGACTCGCACTTGCGGCTTACACTCTGCTTACAGGATCGGGACATTTGTACTACTGGAGCTGGGGTAGGCTTATAAAAACTCAGGAGGGTGGGTTTGAATCACGCACGTTGGCAGTTAGACTCGCAAGGGCGCATCAGCGCTTGGGGGCTAGGTGCGGCGGCTATCTTCAAACTGCCGGCCGAGCGGGTACTAGGGAAAACTTGTGCCGAGGTTGTCCAGGGCGCCGACGGCTTTGGCCGCCCTTTGTGTGTGCGCTGCCCGGTACAGCGTGAGATAAGGTACGGCGCCTACCAGGCCAGTACCCCGCTTTCTTGTGCTGGTAAGCGGATGAGTTGCCGGGGGTATGCCGATGGCGAGATTCACATCGAGCTAAAGCCCGAGCATCAGAGTGATGCCGGCGAGGTGCTGGCCTCGCTCTCCTGGGCGGTGCGCAAGCTGATGGGTGACCCCGCTAGCCTCTTTCAGACCCTGCAAGTTTTTTTGGCGGATCTGCGCCACAGGCTGGGCATGGAGGCCGCCGAGCTTTTTCTAGCCGACCCGCAGGAGCACTACCTGGTACTGACCGCCTACGACGGGGTACACCGGGAAGCCTTTATGGAGAAACCGTGGTTTACCTGGGGCGAGGGCTACCCTGGGCTGGTAGCCCTAAGGCACCAGGCGCTGGTTACCCACGACCTGGCATCCGATACCCGCTATCTGCGGCAGAAGGTCAAAAAGCTGGGCTACAAAACCTATGTATGCTACCCGCTCGAGCTCCCCCAGGGGCTAATTGGCGTGCTCAATCTGGCCAGTCGTGATCCTGCTGCCGACGACGAGGCCCTGCTGGACCAGCTGACCCTGGTGGGGCCGATGCTGGCTGCCTCGCTCTACACGGTGCTGACCCGATTGGGCGAGAAGGGTCTGACATCGATCGCCTCCACGCTCCGGCGAGGCGCCGAACTCGAGGGTATCGAGAGCTTCCTGGCCCAAGCCGCCGCCCTCAGCGGGGCCTCGTGTGTGCGCTTGGCGCTAGACGACGGGCGCCGCCTGGCCCATTCGGCAGGCTCAGGGCAGGCCCAGGGCTGTTGCGATACCCCTGAGTGTAATTTCATTCAACGGTGTCCAGTCTGGCAGGGCAGAGTGCAAGGGGTAAAGATGGGGTTGGAGCCCTGCCCCCACGCCGAGGCGGGTCGATCCCGCTACTGCCTGCCGCTCTGGTCGGGGGGAAGCGTGGTAGGGGTGCAGCAGTTTCACTTTGCCCGCCTGCCCCGGCCGCCCAGCCAGGCCGTCGCGCCGATTTTGTGGCTCGAGCGCCTGGGGGCCGAAGCCCTCTGGCCTCACCCGCAGCAACCCGAGACAGTTGCACCCTCGCTCGAGATTCGCACCCTTGGCGGCCTACAGGTGCGGCGGGCGGGCGAACTCCTCAGCCCCAAAGCCTTCGGACGCCGCCAGACCCTGACCCTGCTCAAACTGCTCATCGCCCACCGGGGTCAAACCCTGGCCAAAGAAGAGCTCTGCGAGCGCCTGTGGCCGGGAGAAGACCCCTTTGAGACCCAGCGCCGCCTGCATGTCCTGATTCATACTCTGCGCCAGGCACTCGAAGCCGATCCGGCCCGGCCGCAGATCATACTACGTGAGGGGGCAGGCTATCGCTTTGCGCCTCAGGTTAGCTATTTTCTGGATGTGGAGCGCTTCGAGGAGCTGCTGCGTCAGGGCGATAGCCTGGAGGGCAGTGCGGCCCTGGAAGTCTATCGCCAGGCCCTGGCCCTCTACCAAGGCGACTTCCTGGCCGCCGAACTCTATGCCGACTGGGCCGAGCTCGAGCGTTCCTACCTGCGCGAGCGGGCGGTTGGAGCACTGTTCCGCATGGCCGAAATTGCCCAGCGCCTGCAACTAAACCGCGAAGCAATGGAGGCCTACCGCCGCATCCTCACTCTCGACCCCTGGCGCGAAGAGGCCTATGCGCCCCTGATCGAGACCCTGATCACCACCGGGCGAGAGCCCGAAGCCCGCAGCCTGTTCCAGCAGTACCGGGTGCGGATGGAGCGCGAGGGCCTGCTGGTCTCGAGCCAGCTGGCACAGCTGGTAAGGGTTAGGGCATGAGCCGGACGGGGCAGGTACTCCGCCAGTTTTAGGACACGGTGGCAGGCGGCAGGCTGAGCAGGTAGACGATGGCCGCGGCGTCCCAGGCTTGTGGGCGGCAGGCTACCGGATAGGG
>JAGXSO010000022.1 GCA_018333775.1 Truepera sp. | reverse complement strand
GGATCGCTTCGAGAGTTTCCGCCTAGCGGCAGCCGGGCGCGATTCGGCAGTGTTTCAGCGGCTAATTGGCGCTATCGGCCAGGCCACCGGGTTGCGCTTTGATCCGGATGAAGGCGAGCTGCTGCTGCGTATCCGTCCGGCTGCGTGGCAAGCCACGGGTTGGGAGGTGCTGGCACGGCTTACTCCCCGCCCCTTGTCGGCTCGAGCCTGGCGGGTCTGCAACCTACCCGGTGGGCTCAATGCCACCTTGGCAGCCGCCATGGTGCAAGCTGCCGGAGTCAGGGCCGGTGACCGCGTGTGCGACGCTATGTGTGGCTCAGGGACGCTTCTGATCGAACGGCTCTTGGCCGGCCCGGCTGCCTCCGCGCTGGCCCTCGACCTGAACGCTAAGGCCCTGGCCTGCTGCCGCGACAACCTGCAAGCTGCCGGTTTAAGCGATAGAGTCACGCTGGCCCAGGCCGACGCCTGCCAGCTTGACTTACCCGAGGCGAGTTTTGATCTGGTGCTGTGTAACCCTCCCTGGGGCGATGCCGTAGGGGCACACCGCCATAACCAGACCCTCTACCCGGCACTGCTGGCTGAGCTAGCTCGCATCACCGCTCCCGGTGGCCGACTAGCGCTCTTAAGCCATGAGATTAAGCTGCTCCAGCGACTGCTTGACGATACCCCGCACTGGCGCATCCAGCACAGCACCCGCGTCTTTCACGGCGGGCACTACCCGCGCTTTTACCTGCTAGAACGCTCGCCAGTACTGCGGCGGCACTAACTCCTTAAGGCTGACTCCTAGTGCTTGCGCCGCCTGTAGCGGCCAGTATGGGTCGCGCAACAGCGCGCGGCCTAGTAGCACCAGGTCAGCTTTCCCGTCCCGCACAATAGCTTCAGCCTGCTCGGCCTCGGTAATCAGCCCCACCGCGCCGCTTAGCACTCCAGCCCGCTGCTTAACCGCCTCGGCCAGATGCACCTGATAGCCGGGCTCGGTCGGAATCGCCACCCCCGGCACCACGCCGCCCGAGGAGCAGTCGATAAGGTCTACGCCGAGGTCTTTAAGGTCGATAGCTAGCCGCACCGAATCGTCTAAGGTCCAGCCGCCCTCCTGCCAATCGGTAGCTGAAAGCCGCACCAACAGCGGCATGCCGGTAGGGATAACAGTCCTGACCGCCACCGTCACCTCGCGCAAGAAGCGTGTGCGCTGCGCGAAGCCGCCGCCGTAGCCGTCCTGACGGGTGTTGCTGAGGGGTGAGAGGAAGCTGTGCAGTAAGTAGCCGTGCGCAGCATGCAGCTCGATAGCGGCATAGCCCGCCGCGACAGCGCGCACGGCGGCATCAGCAAAAGCCTGAGTGATCTGGGCGATCCCGGCTTCGCTGAGCGCTTGTGGTTCGGAGTAGTCCGCCGAAAAGGGCTCCGCGGTGGGCCCCACTACCGGCCAGCCCCCCTCGCTCGGCGACAGGGCGCCATACCGCCCATCCCAAGGGCGCGGCATACCGGCCTTGCGCCCGGCATGGGCCAACTGCACAGCGGGCGCGGCGCCGTGCTCGCGGATCAGGCGGGTTAGGGGCCGCAGCGCCTCGACCTGGCGGTCGTCCCACAGGCCAAGGTCGAAGGGGCTAATGCGGCCTCGCGCCTCGACGGCGGTAGCCTCGCTGATAATCAGGCCGACCCCACCCACTGCACGGCCGCCAAGGTGAACTAAGTGCCAGTCGTTAGCCAACCCCTCGCTGGCCGAGTACTGACACATCGGCGAAAGGGCGATGCGGTTGCGCAGCTTAAGGTCGCGGAGCGCTAGCGGAGCAAACAGGTGGCTCATGCTGCAATGGTACAATAGCGGCCAAGTCAGAGCAGGGGGCATGGGAAGTGTAGTGACCCCCTGAGACCGGACCGCCAATCAGGCCATCCTCCCGGTTGCGACCGCCGCCTACCTCAGCCGTCAATTTAAGGGGCGTTCAAAAACCAGATCGAGGTAGGCGCGCCCGCTGGTGGTCATAACCTCCGGCGGGACAATGGCGGTAACGAACCGCCAACCCTCTGCCGCCCGCTGCGCCACCACGTCCCGGTAGCGGTCGAAGCGGCCGTCACCACCTCTCTGGGACTCAATCCTGACGTAATTGTACTCGAAGCGCTGCATCTGACCACCTTTCTTCGGCGACTGTTATGGCAAGCAAGCGATAGAGCGGTTCGGCACTTGGATCACGCGTAAGGATACGTGCTCAACCCTGGAAAAGACCCGCGATTGCATTGCTAGCGCGTGTACCGTACCGGTTTGGACCTCTCGTGCCAGGCATAACCAGAAGGTACAGCACGAGGGCGATGTTAACGAGCGGGACGAACAGCAGCAAGGCGAAGTAGCCGCTATGGCCGGTGTCGTGAAGGCGGCGGATACTGTACGAGAAAGTCGCAACCACCCTAAGTGTCGTGTTCGCAAGCCCCAGGAGCATGGTGGGCTAACTTTCGCCAAAAGCCGCGTAGACGATAACGGAAGCGAGGTAGATCGCCACCCCGATGAGTAGGTAGTACGCGACGAGTTGGAGGCGACCGATGCGGCCAGTGAACTCAAAGGGGTTGAACGCGGTCATGTTCACAAGAGAGTCCTCCGGGAGAGCAATTTGGTACTGGGACTAAAGTACCGCAGTCAGTACCGGCTGTGCGGGGGCGGCTCCCAGTCCTCTAGGACGTGCCAATTGCCGTGCTCCTGACCCTCACGGCTCCGGGAGGGGTGGTGTTGGATATCCAAGGGGAGGGCCCTTAACCCCTAGCCTTGGGGTAAGGCATCATGAACCACACCCCAACAGCCGCCCCGAAAATCGTTAACACAAGTGGTAACGCCACGAACAGGCCATGCCCGACCGAAAGCCACAAAAAGTGTATATATCCGGCCAGTAGTAGGCTCGTTATCGTAACCCACGCACCTACAGCGGTGCGAGCGTTGTCCGGCCGCTTCGGCTTGCCCTCATCCGATAGAGCGCGGCGAGATAGGTTGCGATACAGATTGCCGGCCGCAGTGAGGAGCAGCGCGGTAAGCGAAACAAAGAAAATGCTCTGCGACACGTATCCTCGTGAGTTGCTCTCCGGCACCAGGTTGACAGTTAGCCAGAGCAGCAGGTACAGCACTGCCGTTGCGGCTAGCCATGTGGCGAACCACCGCAGGTACCTGGCAGGTGGTTGGGAGGCATAATAGGCCTCTGGCCATCTCCAGAAGTAGATGCTCATTACGAGCAACACCAGGCTGCAAGCGCTGAGGAGTAGGCGAAGCAACTCAAGCACCTTGACTAGCATCTCTCTCTTAAGCACCGGTCGAGCGCGCTTTGGGCCGACGCCCACTGGGCTGAAGCGAGTCCCAGGGAGGCCTTGGCGATCGAGTAAGCGGCTAGTGCGGCTAAGCAGGCGGGTGCGGTGACGATAGCACCACAGGTAGCGAGACCTGCGACAGCTAGCGCATAGCCCGCTGTTGCCAAGACTAAACTGGCGGCAGCGGAATCTCTAGCATTTCGCTCTGACTGACATGCAGCGCACTGAGCTTCTAATAATTCCTGCGGGGCGTCGAATGTCTCTATGTCAAAACCAAGTGTCCGAGCCAATTCATGGAATTGCGTCCCGTAAACTATCGGCACCTCTAACGGCTCAGTGACCAGCGCTTCCTCGGTTAGCATACCTAATTCGCTGACGGAAACAGTGGTCTCAAAATCGCTGCTCGGATTGCGCACAGTGAGCATACCGTCGCTCAATTTGAAAATTGTAACGGAAATGACTTCACCCTGCAAAAAAAGTATGTTTAATGCAACGCCAGGTTCGCTTGTACCAAGGACGATAGCGCCATCTTCGGCAGCAAGTGTTGCTTCAATCACTATTCCCTGCAATGCTAATTCAGATGTAGCGCTTAAGAACTCTTCGCTCCCGGTTACGAAGTTAGGAATCCTATCATACTGACGCACTGCTGGATCATAACCACACCCTGCCAGAAACAGACCTATGCTGAGCATGGTTACAACAACTCGCTTACCCAAAACCCTAACGAACCGACCAGAAGCTCCTAGCTCAAAACTGTTCTTTGCCATCACTTACCTCCAACTAGCAAAGTTAGAAGCCGAAACATAACATTCACCCAACATGCTGGGCTGCCTGGGTTGGATGAGCATGATGAGCATATAGCAGAATCATAGAAACTATGGCGATAAACGAACCCAGCCTATGGACAGTAAAGCTTGCCATGCTCCTTCTCCCCTCTTGTAGGTGCCCCACTGCAGCGGGTTGCCCGCAGCTTAGCATTGGGAGTCGGAACGCACAATGGATAATTGCCTAGATCGTCTTGGCAATCGCCTAGCTACTCTGGGCCATAGCTGAATCAGGCGGCGCTGCTAGCAGCCGGGCTGGCCCCGCATCAGGCTCGAGCTAGGGGCTACAATAGCCACATGGTGCGTGTCAAGATCTGCGGCATCACCCGCGCTGAAGACGCTCTGGCCGCCGAGGCCGCCGGGGCTGACGCGGTGGGGTTTGTCTTGGTAGCGTCCTCCCGGCGCCATATCAGCGTGGCGCAGGCGGCGCGGGTAGCAGCCGAGCTAGGGCCGTTCATCGCGCGCGTCGGGGTGTTTGTGGACGCGCCACTTAGCGAGGTCAGGGAGGCGGTAGCAGCACTCCGGCTGGACGCGGTGCAGCTCCACGGCCAAGAGAGCGCGGCTTACGCGGCGGCGCTAAGGCCGCGAGTCAGGGTGATCAGGGCGCTGTCGTTCAGACCGGACCTTAAGCCGGCAGCGCTACAGGAGTTTCCGGCAGATGCCTGGCTGCTCGACGGCCCGAGGCCGGGGGGCGGTGAAGCCTTCGACTGGTCGCAGGCACGGGTGCTCGCGGGCCTGCCCAAGCTGATTCTGGCCGGCGGCTTGACGCCGCAGAGCGTAGCGGCTGGAGTGCGAGCACTCCGACCCTATGCGGTAGACGTCTCCTCAGGCGTTGAGCTTAGCCCTGGCATCAAAGACCCTCAGGCCATACAAGAGTTTGTACGGGCGGCTAAGCGTGAGTTATCCACAGTTATCCACAGGCTGGATCGGACCTGTGGATAACGTCCAAAGGCTCGGTGGGAGTGAGGGAATTGCGGCGGTTCGA
>JAGXSO010000021.1 GCA_018333775.1 Truepera sp. | reverse complement strand
CGATAATCCGGCCTTCGGCGATGTATGAACCGGATTCGGGCGTGATGCCGTGATTGAACACCGCTACCTGGGTGTCACCGAGCGTCATGCCGTCGGCCACAGTCTCCAGGCGCCCGGCGGCCTCTAGCGCCAGCATGGCGCCGATGCCCATCTCGTTTGAGGAGGCCCAGATGAAATCGAGATTGGTGGGGTTAGCGCGCAGGAAATCTTCGGTGCAGGCGACGGACTTAGCGCGGCTCCAATCGGCAGCGCAGACGCCGAGGACTTCGATGCCCGGGAAGTTGGCGATCACGCGATTAAAGCCCTCGAGGCGGGCCACTGAGAAGAAACCGCCGGCCACACCTTCAATGAACGCTCCCCTAGCCGTAATGGCTGCCCGCTCTTCAGCGGTAAGCCGGCCGTATAACTCTTCCCAGAAGGCCAGGTCTATGAACTGCTCAGGCGTTACCTCGACCTTCTCACCGGTTCCCAACACGCCTGGACCGCCGAAGTAGTCGAGCATGGCGTAGGCGACTACCGAAGCGGCATCGGAGTTGTCAAAACCGATATAAGAGACAACCTCAGCGCCTTCGATCTCCTCGAGCAGGTTGACCATGATTACCGGGATGCCCGCTGCGGCAGCCCGCGCTAGTCCGGGGCGGATTACCTCGATCTCGATCGGCGAGATGGCGATCAGATCGACCCGCCGAGCGATGAAGTCCTCAATAATGGCTAACTGGTCGGCAAACGCCAGGTGGGTCGGTGGGGAACGGGTCAGTATCTCCATCACAAAGCCGTGGCGATTGGCTTCAGCCGCGGCCCGCTCGAAGTACCGGGTCGCTGTTACGAACACGCCGGTGATATCAGGCGGTGTCCAGCCGATAGTGATCTCGATGGGGCGAGGTGCCTGGGCAAAGGCCGAGCCATACAGTATTGCTATGGCAACGGCCACGACGATAAGCCACCGGCACCAGTGAGTCTTTCTCCCTGCCATTTAAACCTCCAATAAACTAACTCCCTGCCAAGTGAGCGATAGCCCCGAACGAGCGCTAGGAGATCCCTAGCCTGCTTTGCTCATGCTCTCCTCCTTACGCACCGTCCGCCTAGTGGCTAAGGCGAGACTTCTAGAGGTGTGGCTGTCATTTTACTACAACATTACCCGCCTTGTCAACAGATCTAGTCAATAACCTAGCGCTATCGCCAAGGGGGTGGTAAGAGCGCAATAACATCGTTTCTAAACGTCATAAGTCAACAGCTCTGATGAGTGGGGTACGCGAAGGCTAATCGACCGCACCCGAAATTGATTTTCAGAAACTGCAAGGTCGACAGGTAGCTGCTAGCCCTTGATCGCTCCTGAGAGACCCTTAGTGATGAAGCGCTCGAGAAATAGCGCAATAAGCATCACCGGTATCACGCTAACCAATGTGAGCGCCGAGATGTACCACCACTCGATGCCGCGGTTGGTGTTCTGGCCGGCGATCAGCACCGGCAGCGTGATAGCGTTAAAATTGGTCAGCATGAGGGCGTAGAGAAACTCGTTCCAGGCAAAGATAAATGAGAAGATGCTGACCGCCACTAACCCAGGCGTGCTTAAGGGGAGCACGATATAAACAAAAGCCTGTATGCGCGAGGCCCCGTCTACGCGAGCGCTCTCTTCAAGCTCTATCGGCAGGCTATTGAAAAAGTCACGCATGATCCAGACCGCGAAGGGCAGGGCAAACATAGTGTAGGCGATAATTAGACCCAGGTGCGTATCGATCAGGCGCAGATTGGTAAACAGCAGCAGGAACGGTACGACAAACACCGCGGGCGGCAAGAAGCGGTTCGAAACGATCCAGAAGGCGATGCCATCGTTACGCCAG
The DNA here is from genome assembly GCA_018333775.1 of Truepera sp. The sequence goes on along the minus strand of JAGXSO010000021.1, from coordinate 20,408 downwards.
CCTGTCAGGCGCCAGTAGTATTGAAAGCGGGAGAGGCCGTACCCGGCCATCGATCCGATGATCATGGCCAAGATAGTGCTGCCAAACGCGGCTATCAGGCTATTGTTGAAGTGCCGCATGGTGATGTTGCGTTGGGTAGTAAAGAGGTACTCCCAGTGGTCGGTGGTGGGTCGAAAGTCCACAAAGGGGATGTAGACGGGTCCAAGCCCGACATCAAGCGGTGTCTTGAATGAGGTTGTAACCAGCCAATAAAACGGAAAAAGCACCACAAAAGACCAGAAGCTGACAAAAAGGTAGAGGCCAAAAGTCCGCCAGGCGTTGCGTCGTTTCATGGCTTACCCCGCTCTCGGCGTAATGAGCCGGGCCAGAAAGAGGAAGGTGGTAGTAAACAACACGACCAGTATCAGCAAGACAAAGGCGATAGCGGCCGCATAACCGTAATTGCCAAAGGTTAAGGCGGTTCTAAAGACATACATGGTTAGCGACTCGGTGGCCGATCCGGGCCCGCCGCCGGTGGTGATCATGATGATATCGATGATCTTGAAGATCTCCAGGCCGCGGATCATGATGGCGGTAACCGAGATAGGGAGCAGTAACGGGAAGATGATGGAGCGGAAGATGTGAAGGCTCGAGGCGCCGTCGACGCGGGCGGCCTCGTAAAGCTCACGCGGGATGGCCTGCAGCCCGGCCAGCAACAGCAGCATCATCAACGGTGTCCACTGCCAGCTCTCGATAAGCACAATGGTCCACCGGGCAAGGGCCGGATCGATCAGCCAGGGCACCATGATCGACTCAGCGCCAAACCACGGCGGCACGGTCTGCAAGAAATCGGCGGCAGGCGAGCGGGAGGAATCGAAAAGCATCCGGCCCAGATAACCGACAGCTACCGGGGTGCTCATCATCGGGAGCAGAAAGATCACCCTGGCGATATTCCGACCTCTAAACTGTTGATCTAGCACCAGGGCCAGCAGCAGCCCTACGGAGTATTGGATAGCCACGCCCAGGAAGACAAAAAATAGCGTGTTGCGCATAGCGATATGCAGGCGCTGATCGGTCAAGAGCCGTTCGTAGTTGCGGGTGGTCAGCTCGAAACCCAAACCCAGAAAGCCCGTGCCGGGTGTTATTACGCCCCCTCGTTCGATATTGGTGAAACTGATGCCAAGCGACCAGAAGAGAGGAAAAATTACCAGGGACAGCAGCAGGATGACTGCCGGAAAAAGAAATACCCGCTTCATAACCCGGTCCTCACGGGACTCAGGCGGTTGGTAAGAGATCGCTTTCAACATCCTATCCTTTTCGTATGCTCTGCGCTGCCATCGGCAGCGCAGAGCCAGGAATTGCTTAGCTATTCACCAACCCAACCGACAGCGTTGCGGTACTGCTCGAGCTGGCTGTCGCGCCCTAAGCGGTCGGTTATTTCGTTCCAGAGCCGTGCGACGTTATCCAGAGCCTCTTGTGGCGTGATCTCGCCGACCAGCGCGCGGCTAATCTCCGCATCCAGCGTGTGGAAGTACTCGGCTGAGCCGCGAATGCGGAGGTCGAGCACAGCATTGGGGTGATCGATGGTATCGCGAATGGCGCCAAGGTAATCTTCCGCGCTTTCGCGGTCGAAGCCCGCGCCGACCCACAGGTCGACGTCCGCAAGCTGGCTGAAGCGCGCCGGGTTAATGCCTGTGCCACCCGTGACGGCGAGCTGCTTGACGAGCTCGGGCCGAGCCATAAAGGCGGCAAAATCAAGGGCGGCTTCCTTGACATCGCTGTCGGCGGCTACGCCGATGATCCAGCCCCCGAAGGCGATAAAGGGCGCATGGTTGACACCTTCTGCCGGCGTGACCCACTGGCCTGCCTGGTAGTCCCAGAACTGCTCGCCACCGGGCAGGACGCTGAAGCCCACCTTCCCCTTAACTGCCGACTGAGCGGGGTCGACCGAGATGGTGCCGACGTCGCCCCAATCGATGTTGAGCACGCTACCGCCGGCCGGGAAGCGGATGCGGGTGTCAGCCACATCGTAGTTGATCATAGCGGGGTCGCCATAGTTGCGAATCTCGATATAGTCCTCAAGCGCCCGTACCCAGCCAGGGTTGTTGACTTGCGGGGTCATATCGGCGCAGCTGAAGAAGAAGCACGGGTTGCCGGGGACTTTGCCGTATCCCGCAGCGCGCGAGAGGAAGACCCAGTAGCTTTGGGCGTTGCGGCGCTGCGCTTCCAGCGCGCCGAAGATCGGCGCCTGACGCCCGGCGGTTTCCACGGTCCGAGTGTTGAAGAAGCGGGCGATGTCGCGATACTGCGCCCAGGTTTGCGGTGCGGCCAGCGGGTACCCGAACTCCGCCTCAAACTCCGCAGCAAACTGCGGGTTGTTAACGAGATCCTTGCGGTAGTACAGCATGTGGGAGTCGCCATCGTAAGGAAGTGCGTAGATGGTATCACCCCAGGTGGTAAGCCGCTCGCGGTAGAGAGGGACCACATCCTCCCAATCAAGGCCCGCGATAAGCTCTGCCGGGATGGGCGCAAGGAAGCCCGGAGCCATGAAGTCGCCCGCCCAGTTGGCCGGGAAGATCAGCATATCGTAGGAGGCCGCTCCGGTGACGAAGGAAGTGATGATCTTTTCGAAGAGTTCGCCGAAGGCAAACTGTTGCAGCTCGACCCGCCCGCCAGTCATGGCCTCCCATTCGGGAGCAAAGTCATTGACCGGTCCGCCGATCGAGCGTCCGGTCTGCGTGACCACCACCACCGTCTGGCCGTCAAAGCGCCGCTCCTGAGAGAATCCTAAGGTAAAGCCCCAGACAAGCGAGATGATTAGAAGTACTGGCAATGACCGCTTCATAGTTACTACCTTTCGCTGTCCCCCGGTGCTGTAAACCAAGCCCCTAGCCTGCTCCAGAGTTGCCGAGACCGCCCGTTGGCCAATAGCTCACCTCCTGCGAACCTTTTCAAGCGAAAAGTTGAATTGATCGTACCAAACTAGCTACCGTGCAGCCGGTCGGCACGATAAGATAAGACAGCAGGAGATAGCGCGAAACTTAGCAGAAGTCTCAGGGGCCATAACTCCAGACTTGACCAAGCGAGCAGATTTGCGTTCAGTGAGATACCAAATTGCCGTGTGAGAGCGATATTGCTGATAAATCCCTCCTGCCTAAAGCTACGATTTGGTGAAGCGCCTGGCCTGAGCAAGATAAGCTACAGGTTACCAGCATTCCTTAGATCAGCCTCCTTATACACTACTTGCCCTGCTAACCAGACAGTACAACTATAAGTGCTACTGTTAGTTTACTACCGAGGCGATGCCCTGTCAATCGCGGGGTGAGATCATAAGATGGACCATGAAAATCTAACGACATCAGTCCTGGTTGCTACTAACCCGTAATGCCGAGAGGTGAGGGCGCGAGCGGCTAGCTGATTGTGCTTGAAATCAACTTTCAGCATCTTGGCGGGAGCGAGGATGCAACGAAAGGTTGTGGAAAGGTTGTGAGGGCTTTTCCCACAACCCACTACCTACAACCTGTTGCCGACATGCAGGAAGCGCTCCGCCTTGGCCGCGCACAGTATATAACCTGTTAGCATAAGCGGCGTGGGCGAGCGCTCGAGCCGACAACCCAGACGCCGCCTTTTAGCGCGGACCACTTCACGGGAGGCGGCTATCCTGCCGGCTACCGCAGGAGGCCCGACATGAAGCTCTTCCTGCTAGGCTTTCGCGCCAGTCTGCCCATGCTGTTAGGTATTTTGCCGTTCGGCCTGATAACCGGTGCGACTGCCGTGGCAACCGGGCTCAGCGCCGGGCAGGCCATCGCTATGGCGGCCATCGTCTTTGCTGGAGCTTCGCAACTGGCTGGCTTGCAGCTCATCGCCGGCGGTGCGCCGACATTCGTTATCTACCTCACCACCTTGTTTATTAACCTGCGCTTTGTTATGTACAGCGCCGCGTTGGCGCCGCATCTGCGCCATGAAGCGATCGGGATAAAAGCGCTCGTGGCCTACCTGCTGACCGATCAGGCGTTTGCCTTCAGCCTTCATTACTACACCACTACGTCGGAGCCCAAGCACAAGACCTGGTTCTACCTCGGCGTTGCGGTCGCCATGTGGCTCACCTGGATGCTCGCCAATATCATGGGAGTGCTGCTGGGCGCGCGGATACCGCCAGGATGGTCGCTTGACTTTGCGATCCCACTGACCTTTATGGCCTTGCTGTTACCGGTGGTTAGGGACCGCCCCACCGTGCTGGCGGCGCTGGTGGCAGCAGTAGTAGCGGTGCTGGGCCACTCCTGGCCGCTGAATATGGGGCTTATCGTGGCAGCGCTAGCCGGTATTGCTGCCGGCACGGTGGCAGAAGGGTTAAAGCGATGATCTGGTTGGCCATCTTGGGGATGGGGCTTATTACTTTTGGCTTGCGGCTGTCGTTTCTGGCGCTGTCGGGCCGCCTGGCGGCGCCTGATTGGCTAACGCGGGCCTTACGCTTCGTGCCGGTAGCGGTGCTTACAGCGCTGGTCGTTCCAGCCATTATCTACCGCGAGGGAGCCTTAAGCCTGTCTCTTGACAACGAGCGGCTAATCGCCGGCCTGCTGGCGGCTATCGTAGCCTGGCGGACCAGGAGCGTCCTGGCTACCTTGGCCGTAGGTATGGGCAGCGTATGGTTGCTGCAAGCGCTGGCACGCTAAGGTGTGACGCGATCTCTCGGGTCAGCGGCATAGCCACTATGCTACCCTGTTGCGCCAAGCCACGCTGCAAAGTGGTTAAGCCCTTGCGCCAAGCTGGTTTGAGGCCGGTAGCCGAGGAGGTGCTGGGCCTTGGCGATAGCGGCCCAGGTCTGTGGCACGTCGCCGGGTTGGTCGGGGAGATAGGTGAGGGCGGCTTTGATGCCCAGGGCCTGCTCGAGCCCTGCAATCAGCTCGCTTAGGCTGACGGTCTGCTGGTTGCCAAGGTTAATGACTTCATAAGGGGTGGCGCGGTAGGCCATGGCTGCCAAGATCCCCTCGACCGTGTCAGCGATGAAGGTGTAGTCGCGCCGGGTGCTCCCGTCGCCGTACACCGGGACGGGCCGGCCTTGCAACATCAGCCGGGCGAATTTGTGAATAGCCAGATCCGGGCGCTGGCGTGGTCCGTAGACGGTGAAGAGGCGCAGCGCCACGAAGCGGATGCCGTAAAGGTGGCTGTAGACGTGCCCTAGCAGCTCGCCTGCGACCTTGGTGCCGGCGTAGGGGCTGATCGGCCTCAGCACATAATCATCCTCCCGCCAGGGGAGATTGGGATTCACCCCGTAAACGCTCGAGCTAGAGGCGAAGATGAACTGCCTTACCCCCCAGTGCTTGGCTAGCTCCAGCAGGTGCTGGGTGCCAGTGACGTTGACCGCCTGGTAGGTGAGAGGATCCTCCAGCGACGGGCGCACCCCGGCCTTGGCGGCTAGATGGACGATCACCTGATAGTCGCCAGGGAGCTTTTCAAGCGCCGCTAAGTCGCGCAGGTCGGCGCGCACTAGCCGGTACTTGGGATGGGGCAGATGAGCCCTGATGTTGGCCTCTTTGAGGCTGATATCGTAGAACGGGTCGAAGTTGTCCAGCCCAGTGACTTGCCAGTTCTGTCCCAGCAGCCGATCGACCAGATGGCTGCCGATAAAACCGGCGGCGCCAGTGACCAGTGCCTGAGGCACAGGCTACCGTCCGATACCGGCGTAGGTCAGGCCGTGCTTGGCAACGTCGCCAGGTGTGAGCAGGTTGCGGGCGTCGAGCAACAGGTTGCCGCGCATCCGCGCCTTTATCACTGCCAGCGGCAGCTGCCGGTACTCGGGCCAGTCGGTGACGAGCACCAGCGCGTCGCAGTCGGTGGCTAGACCTTCGGCTGATTCGCAGTACTCGACCGGGAGGTCAGGGTAGTGGCGCCGGGCGTTGGGGATGGCGACCGGGTCGTGGGCCCGGATGACCGCCCCTCGCTCGTGCAGCTGCGCGATCAGCGTTAGCGCTGGGGCGTCGCGCAGATCGTCGGTATGCGCCTTGAAGGCCAATCCCAGCAGCCCGATGGTGGTGCCGCGCAGCACCTTAAGGTGTTGCTGAAGCTTATCCACTACAAGCAGGCGCTGGCGATAATTGGCGCCAATCGCCGCCTCCACGATGGAGAGCTTGAGGCCATAAGAATCGGCGGTATTGAGAATAGCGCGGGTATCCTTGCCAAAACAACTGCCGCCCCAGCCGATACCGGCATGGAGGAACTTGCTGCCGATGCGGGCGTCCAGGCCGATGGCTCGAGCTACCTGGGTGATGTCGGCACCGACCTTTTCCGCCAGGTTGGCAAACTCGTTGATGAAGCTGATTTTGGTGGCCAAGAAGGAATTGGCAGCATATTTGGTCAGCTCGGCGCTGGTTGGCGTGGTGGTAATCAACGGTGGGAGCGGGTAGTGTTCGGGGCGGGGCGTGAGCCGGGGCGCTTCGAAGGTCTGCTCGAGCAGCGGGGCATACAGTTCACGCAGCCGGGCCACAGCGCGTGGATGATCGGCGCCGATCACGATCCGGTCGGGGTAGAGAGTGTCGTAGACGGCCCGCCCTTCGGCCAGGAACTCGGGGTTGGCAGCGACGAAGATCTCGGACTTGACATGGCGCGCGGCCAAGGTGCGGCGGATGATGCCGTCCACATGACGGGCACTGCCGATGGGCACCGTTGACTTATTGACGATGACCAGGCTGGCGCCAGGAGCGATCCGCTCGGCCACCGCGTGCGCGGCGGCGTCTACGTACTGTAGGTCGGTATCGCCGTTGGTTTTGGTAGGGGTACCGACCGCAATGATCACCACCCCTTCGCCGATAAGCTCCGGGATTGTGCTCTGGAAGCAGAGATGGGGAAGGGCAAGCGACAGCAGCTCAGCTAATCCTGGTTCGTGAATGGTGACTTTACCCCGTTGCAGCGAAGCTACGATCTGCGGGTTTTTGTCAATGCAGGTCACCTGGTGCCCGAAATAGGCTAGACCGACGCCGGTGGTCAGGCCGACGTAGCCGGTGCCGATGATGGTGACGTTCATGACTGCCTCCGTTGCGGGGAGCCTAGCTCCCTGCAAGCCCTGCGATTATACGGTGCGGGCGGGGTGGCCTGGCTGTGACCGTTGTCGGGCGATAAGCTCGTAAGCCGATACTCGCTCCGCTTGACGTGTGTCGCCTTGCCCACTGCTAGCGGTAGGGGCGCGCTTCAGGAGTATGCTGGGCTTTGTGCTGGCGCTAGCCCTACTGCGTGACCCCTCATATCGAAACTACTGGCTGGCGCTGTTTCTATCCCAGATAGGCACCTGGATGCAGGCCGCTACCCAGGGCTGGCTGGTGCTGGAACTCACCGGCAGCGCCGAACGGCTGGGTCTGGTAATTGCGCTCCAGTTTCTGCCCTCCCTGCTTTTCTCGATTCCGGCGGGAGTGCTTTCGGATCGCTACAGTCGGCGCAACCTGCTCTTTATCACCCAAGGCTGCATGGCGCTGCTGGCCATGGGCATGTTCGCCTTGATCGTGACCGGACTGGTGCGCTACGAACACGTACTGGTGTTTGCCTTTTTGTACGGCGTGTTCAATGCCGTCGACCTGCCCGTGCGCCAAGCCTTTACCGTCGAGTTGGCTGGCAAAGAGCGCTATCCAGGTGCCATTGCGCTCAACTCCTTCGGTTTCAATACCTCGCGCCTGGTCGGCCCGGCTTTGGCCGGCCTGCTGATCGCTGGCTTCGGTTTGAGCTGGAGCTACCTGATTAACGCTCTCTCCTTCCTTCCACTAATAGCGGTTTTATCCGTTATGCCCTGGCTCCACTTGCAACCCAAGACTGGCCGAGCAGTAGAAGAGGCGCTCGAAGGGTTGCGCTTTGTCTGGGGCGACCCGCTGGTGCGCCAGGTGGTGCTGCTGGTCGGTTTGACCGGCCTGTTTGGCATGAACTTCCAGATTATTGTGCCTTCTTATGCCCGGCTCGAGCTAGGCCTTGACGCCCAGGGCTTCGGCCTGTTGATGTCGGCGGTGGGGTTGGGCGCTATTGCGGCAGCTCTGTTGCAGGCCATCACCGCAAAAGCTCGTCCAGTCTGGGCGGTGTTTGGCAGCATCCTGCTGGGCAGTACCCTAATAACCCTGGCCCTGCCCCTACCTGTCCCCTGGGTAGCAGCGGTGCTGGCTATTAGTGGACTAGGAATGATAGTTACGCTGGTCAACGCTAACACCACCGTACAACTGATCGTCCCCGACAGCCTCCGGGGCCGGGTAATGTCGGTTTACTCCATGGTCTTGCTCGGCTCTGGGCCGCTAGGAGCCTACCTGACAGGACTTTTGATCGATGCTCTGGGCGCTCGCTGGGGCGTGGCGGTATTGGGCCTACTAACCCTTGCCGCTGCGCTGGTTATGACTCGCTTCCCCTGGCCTAAGGTGCTAGCCACCGCACCCGCTGCCAAAGTCGAGCCGACTCGTAAAACTCCCTAGGTCGCTCGCGATAGAACAGTAAAGAAGCTGCTTGTAGGGGGCTTCAAAAAGCGTGCGCACCAAATAGGTGCGCACAGTAGCTACTGGCTAGGCACTAGCGGTTGCTTGGTCTAGGAGTCTCCTCGGTCGAGGCCGGGAGTACCGGGATAACTAGGGCGTGGGCTGGCATCTCGCCCTCAAGCGCCTGATAGAAGGCCATGAGCGCGTCAAGCTCCTCTTCGGGGATCACACGGCCCATCTGAACCCGCGCCATGACCTGGGTGGCGTCCCGCAGGCCCCACACCAAGCCGTCGTGGAAGTAGGGGTAGGTGCGGGTGATGTTGCGCAGCGAGGGCACCTTGAACACATAGAGGTCAGCCGGGTCATGCGTTACAGCAAACCGGCCTACATCCATGGGGATGGTAGGGGTGCCGGGGGTGACGAAGGCGCGAGTGGCTTCCCAGTATGCCTCAACCACTCCGAAGCGGGTCATCATGGTGCCGCCTAGGGCCGGGCCGATGTGGCAGCCGGCGCAGCCTTGGTTGATAAAGACCTGCAAACCGGCCCTTTCTTGTTCGCTGAGCGCAGTGACGTCACCCCGGAGGAAGTCATCGAAGCGGTCAGGGGTCATCAGCGTCCGCTGGAAGGCGGCCAGCGCATGAGCGATATTGACGTAGGTGACCTCAGGGGCCTCCGGGAAGGCAACGGCAAAGCGGGCCACGTACTCGGGCATCGAGGCGATCCGCGCCACCGCGAAGTCATGGTCAGGAATAGCCATCTCGATGGGGTTGACAATCGGGCCCTTGGCCTGCTCCTCGAGGTCGGCAGCCCTGCCGTCCCAGAACTGCATGGTGTGCAGTGCAGCGTTTAGGACCGTCGGGGAGTTGCGCGGCCCGACCTGCCAGCGATGGCCGATGGAGGTCGGCAGGTTGTCAACGCCGAAGGTCGCCAGATTATGGCAGCTGTTGCAGGAGATAAAGCCGCTTAATGACAGGCGCGGCTCGTGCCAGAGCATCCTGCCTAGCTCGACCTTGTCAGGTGTCACAGGATTGGCGGGGTTATCTACTACCTCAGGTAATGGGGCGAAGAGCGCCTGTGCAGTCTGCTGGAGCTGATCGACCGGGCTCTGGGCCGCGCTTAATCCGATAGCCACAGCGACGATGATCGCTAGGCCGATGACTAGGGAGATCACTGCTCTCATTAAAAGCCCTCCTATTCTTAGATTGCCATCAAGGCAGGCTAGCAAGGGCCGAGGGTGGTTACAAGAGGCAAAAGTCCCTGCTCATCGTGAGGGGTGTTATCTTTGGCGGGCACGCTCCAGAGCATCCCAGACATCTTGGCTGAGCTCGTCGAGGATATTGAACTCGCCAGCGTTCCAGACCGACTCGCCGCCGTCGATAGTGATTACGTCACCGGTGAGGTAGGCGGCGTAGTCCGAGATCAGGTAAGCGGCCAGGTTGGCCAGCTCAAGGTGCTCGCCGACGCGTCCCAAGGGGATGCGCCCGGTGAGTTTGTGCTCGAGCTCCGGTGTCGGCATCAGGCGGCTCCAGGCACCTTCGGTGGGGAAGGGGCCAGGGGCGATAGCATTGAGGCGGATGGCGTACTTGCCCCACTCGGCGGCCAGCGACTTGGTCAGCGACACCACCCCGGCCTTGGCCACCGCCGAGGGGACTACGTAGCCCGAGCCGCTCTGGGCGTAGGTGGTGGCGATGTTTAGCACCACGCCGGGCTGGTGCGCCTTGATCCAGCGCTTGCCTTGCTCGAGCGTGCAGTACACCGTGCCGTGCAAGACGATGCCGATGATTGCGTCAAAGGCGCGGTGGCTGAGCCGCTCGGTGGGGGAGACGAAGTTCCCGGCGGCGTTGTTGACCAAAACATCGAGCCTGCCAAAGCGCTCGGCTACGGCGTCGAGCAAACTCTCCACCTGGTCGGGTCGGCGCACGTCGGTGGCCTGAAAAAAGACCTCGCCCAGGGCGCCTAGTTCATTAGCGGTCTGCGCTAATACCTCGGCCCGGCGTCCGGCGATGGCCAGCTTAGCGCCTAGCTCCAGGAATCTTTCACCCATGGCGCGGCCCAGGCCCGTGCCGCCGCCGGTAATGAGCACCACCTTGCCTGCGAGTAAGCCTTGTTCAAACATAGCGGCTCCTTGTCGGTCTGACTGTAGCAGATGTTGTAGGGTTTTTGTAACCATCCCCGGAAACGCCTGGCTACTCAGATAATCAGCCTGTCAGCTCTCTGGTTGGCTATGGGTCACGAGTAAGTTCGCCGACCGGCAGGGATAGCGGCTGCTGTGCAATACTTCTTGGCAAGCGCAGGCATTTTCTGTGATAATAGCCGCTATGCTGGCCTTGCGTCATCTTCTGGCTCTGTTGCTGCTATGGGCGCTATCATATTCCTTAGCCGAACCGCAGATTCGTGTGTTGCTAGATGATGCTGCCACAGCAGTGACGGTGTGGGTGGAGGGCGGGCACCGCGGCTATATTGATGGGGTTGCGCGCTTCGAGACCACACTACCGCTGAAGTGGCCGGTTAGCGTCAGCGCCGGGCAGTTATGGATAGAGGGCCAGGTGATTGGCCGCACGCTGCGGCTAACGCCCCTTGGCGCTGCGGTGGTGGCATTAGATGGCCAGCGCTACCGTGGCTCGCTGACGTTAATAGCGCAGGGCGACCGCCTCCAGATCATCAATACCGCCGGTCTGGAGGACTACTTGCGCGGCGTGGTACCAGCCGAGATGTACCCCAACTGGCCGCTTGAGGCGCTCAAGGCCCAGGCCGTGGCGGCACGCACCTACACACTGGCCTCGCTGTCGCCCGAGCGCGAGTATGATATCTGTGCTACCGTCGAGTGCCAGGTCTATCGCGGCATGGACATAGAGCACCCTCGGACTGATGAAGCAGTGGCGGCTACGCGAGGGCTGGTATTGACCTATGGGGGGGGCTTTGCCCGTACCTACTATCACGCCGACTCCGGCGGCTTCCTGGCCTCTAGCGCTGAAGTTTGGGGGGCGCGGCGGCCGTACCTGCCCGCGCGCCCAGATGTCGCTGCCCACTCGCCGCACCGCCGCTGGCAAATTCGGCTCGATCCCACCCGCATAGCGCTGTCGCTGCAAGCCCAGGGCGTCGATGTCGGACGTGTCACCGCGCTGCGCATCCTGGCGCTATCCGAGTCGGGCCGGGTGCAGCGGGCCGAGATCAGCGGCGAGCGCGGGCGGGCAGTCCTCTCGGGCACCATGCTCACGGCGCTGTTGCGCAGTTGGGGCCTTAAGTCGACTCGCTTTGTGATGAACGGCGATCTGCTGGCCTACGGCGACGGCTGGGGGCACGGCGTAGGGATGAGCCAACACGGGGCGCGGAGCTTAGCGGCTGCGGGCCGTCGCTTCGATGAGATCCTGGCCTTTTACTTCCCGGGGACGCGCCTCCAGGTGCTGCCGTAGCAGCGCTAGCACCATTAAGCCCAGCCCCGCAGCCGCACTGCCTCCGCTACCCGCTGCACGGCTACCAGGTAAGCTCCTAGCCGGTTATGGACTCGGTGTTCCTGGGCGGCCTTGTGAACCGCGTGGAAGGCCGCCGTCATCTTCCGCTCGAGCTTTTCGTGAACCTCCTCAGCGGTCCAGTAGTACATCATGGCATTTTGGACCTGCTCGAGGTGGGAGACCGTTACTCCACCGGCGTTGCAGAGAAAATCCGGAATCACGAAGATATCGTTCTCAAATAGTATCTCGTCGGCCTCGGGCGTGGTGGGGCCGTTGGCCAGTTCGGCTATGATTTTGGCCTTGATCCGCGGGGCGTTCTCGGCGGTGATCTGATTTTCGATCGCTGCAGGGATGAGAATATCGACCGGCAGCTCAAGCAGCTCAGCGCTAGTGATACTGTCGGCTCCGGGGAAGCCCAAGACCGACCCGACCCTCTCCTTATAAGCAACGACCTCTTTGGCGGGGAGCCCAAGAGGATTGCAGATCCCACCCTTGGAGTCAGACACGGCTATGACTTTAAGGCCTAACAGCCGCTCGCCAAGAAGGTGGGCAAACTGACCGGCATTGCCGCTGCCCTGAATAGCACAGGTAGCCCCCTGAGGATCGAGGCCCAGCAACTTGCAGGCCTGGCAGAGGCAGTACATCCCGCCACGAGCGGTAGCATCACCCCGTCCGGCGGAGCCGCCCAGGGGGAGGGGTTTGCCGGTGATTACCCCCGGCGCGCTACGGCCCACGATCCCCTCATACTCATCAAGCATCCAGGCCATGATCTGAGGGTTAGTGTAGACGTCGGGGGCAGGAATATCTATCTCAGGGCTGATGTAATGGGCGATAGCTCGGAGGTAACCGCGGGAGAGGCGCTGCAATTCACCATCGCTCATCTCTTTGGGGTTACAGATTACCCCGCCTTTGCCTCCGCCCAAGGGGAGGTCCATCACGGCAGTCTTCCAGGTCATCCAGGCGGCCAGAGCCCGCACGGTGTCGACGGTTTCCTCAGGATGGAAGCGGATCCCGCCTTTGCAGGGGCCGCGAGCGAAGTTGTACTGAACCCTGAAACCTTCAAATACCCGCACCGACCCGTTGTCCATGCGCACCGGGATGCGCACTTGAATCTCCCGCATCGGCCATAGCAGCAGCTCAAGAATCCCCGGGTCAAGCTTTAACAAGCTTGCTGCTGACCCGAGCTGACGCTGGGTAATGGTAAAAGAGTTAAGCGTAGCTTGCGCAGTCATTCATCCTCCTGGTTAGGGACCCCCGCCCCGAACTTATATGATTTCATCTTACTAATGGCCAAGCTGTCAAGCCCTATCGCAGCAACCGTTCCTTATGGTTATCACAAAGCTGCCTTTCTGTCCCGAAAATCGCGTAGTCGATAGAGGTAAAACCGCCTTGGCGCTGCGCCGAAGCAAAATCAAGTTTTATTCTTAGTAGTGATAGTTCATGAGCGGTGCAGCCTGGCGAGTCATCCTTGGGGTAGAAAAACAGCTTCCGAGCGAAGCGAGAACGAAACCACCGGCTGGCCGCGAAAGTCGGACAGCTTAACGTTCTGACCGTCCTGGTCAGGAAGAACAAAATCGGGGGCGGCATTGCTGGTGAGGGTCTGGCTCATGAGTTGACCTTAACGGATTTGGCCGGTAGCAGATGTGTGGCTAACTCACAAAGTTGGCGCAGTATAGTGCCCTATGCCTGTGATCGACCTCCGTTCCGATACCGTTACCCACCCCACCCCAGCGATGCGCCGCGCTATGGCCGAAGCCGAGGTCGGCGACGATGTCTACGGCGAAGACCCCACCGTCAACTGCCTGCAGGCGCTGGCCGCCGAGATGACCGGCTTCGCGGCCGGGCTGTTTATGCCCTCGGGCACCATGACCAACCAGGTGGCGCTGGCGGCCCACGCGCAGCGCGGCTGTGAGGTAATTATGCCGGAGGGGGCGCATATCTACGAATATGAGCTGGGAGCCATGGCGGTGGTGTCGGGGCTGGTGCCGCGCCTGGTGTCGGCGCCGCTGGGGGTACCAAGTGCCGAGGAGGTGGCGGCGGCGGTGCATAAGAGCATCCATCAGGCACCTACCGGCCTCATCGCCCTGGAGAACACCCACAACAAGGCCGGCGGGACGGTGTTGCCGCTGGCTGGCACCCGCGCCATCCAAGCGGTGGCGCGGCGTGAAGGGTTGCCGCTGCACCTCGATGGAGCGCGGGTCTTCAACGCCGCTACGGCCTTAGGCGTGCCGGTGGCGGAGGTCTGTCAACCCTTCGATTCGGTCTCACTCTGCCTCAGCAAAGGCTTGGCGGCGCCGGTCGGCTCGGTGCTGGTCGGCAGTAAAGCCTTTATCGCCAAGGCCCATCGCTACCGCAAGCTGCTCGGTGGCGGGATGCGCCAGGCTGGCGTGATCGCGGCGGCAGGGATCGTAGCCCTGCGCGAGATGACCACCAGGCTGCACGAGGACCACGCCAGGGCTCGCGCTTTGGCCGAAGGGCTGGTGCGCTTGGGGGTAAGGGTTGACCTTGAGAGCGTGCAGACCAACATGGTTTACCTCACGGTGCCACGCGCTGAACGGTTGGCCCGGCGGCTGGCGGAGCGCGGAGTACTGTGTCACGCCCTCGGCGTTGAGTCGATCCGGCTGGTGACTCATTACCAGCTCCGTGATGAGGAGGTAACTACGGCACTGGCTATCTTCGCCGAGCTGCTCGAGGAAGCGGCTTAGCCGTGCCGCTGATCTATCTCCTGGCACATCCGGCGAGCCACTCGCTCAGCCCGCTGATGCACCGGGCGGCCTTTGCTGCGCTGGGCATCGAGGGGCGCTATGTAGCCTGGGACGTCCCGCCTGCGGCGCTGCCGAAAGCGGTGGCGCGCCTGCGCGAGCCGGAGGTGCTTGGCGCCAACGTCACTATCCCCCACAAGCAGTTGGTCATGCCGCTGCTTGACGAGGTGACCGATGCGGCCTTAGCGATCGGCGCGGTCAATACCGTCATTAACGATGAAGGCTGGCTCTTGGGGCACAATACCGACGCGCCAGGTTTTTTGCAGGCGCTGCTGGAGACCGGTTTCGATCCGGCAGGGCGGCGGGTGGTGCTGCTGGGGGCGGGCGGCTCGGCTCGAGCCGTGGCCTATGCGCTCTTAACCGCCGGCGTGACGGACCTGGCCGTGTACAACCGCAGCCCGGACAAGGCCCAGGCTATGGCGCAAGACTTTCGTGCGCTGGGAGTGGTCAAAGTCTTGAACCCTGAAGGGCTCGAGCCCGCCGTGCGGACAGCCGAGCTGCTAATCAACACCACCTCGGTGGGGATGGTTCAGGGCGGAGTTGATCCAGACCTCTCGCCGCTCCCTCAGGGGCTGCTCCCCTACCACGGCCTGGTCTGCGATATCATCTACCGTCCGGTTCAGACCCGGCTGCTGCGCGAAGCGGCGGCGGCAGGGTTGCGAACTCTAGGCGGCGTGGCGATGCTGGTCTATCAGGGGGCGGCCTCGTTTACCGCCTGGTTCGGAGCAGAGGCGCCGGTAGGGGCGATGCGTGCCGCTGTTGAGGAGGCGTTAGGGTAGCGTTCTCGCTTCGCTCGGAATAGGATAAGGCTGGAGGTGTTGCGATGGCCCAAGAGATCCTGGTGGCCAAGCTGCTCGACAAGCGCAAGCTGGTTATCAACCAAGGCCTTAATGCTGGCATTGCGCTCGGTCAGCACTTCGTCGTCTTTGAGCGCGGCGAGGACGTCATCGACCCGGCTACGGGCGAAAGTTTGGGAGTGCTCGAGCTAATCAAGGGAAAGGGGCAGATCATCCACGTGCAAGAGAAGATGGCCATCCTCGAGCTAGAAACGCCAGAGCAGGGGCGCACCAAGACCCTTTCGGAGATTATGGCCACGCTGTCGGGCCGCCCCGATCAGCCCGAGCCGACGCTGCACGTCAAAGTAGGGGACCGCCTCAGGCCGGTGTGAGGGGTACGGCCTTATGGCTATGAGCGTAGAGCAGGTCGAGCTACGGCTGAGCGCGCTGCGCTGTGCCGTGTGCAAGAAGAGCCAGTTCATGATCGACCGCCTGAGCATGCAGCCTGACGGCGAGTGGCGAGGGGTCTGTCAAGATTGTCGCTACACCTTTCCGGTCCATACCGACATGGCCTTCTATCAGCGAACCCAGCCGGACCTGACCTACTGGCTGCAGCAGATCGCTTGCCCGGCGTGCCGGCACCGTGGGGTTAGGCTTGACTTCCGGGTCGCCATGTCGGTGCGGGAAAGCCGTTATTTCGTGACCTGTCCGGCGTGTCAGCGGCAGTTCACCGAGCACTCTGCCTTAGAGACCTTCGAATGATGCCGCCAATGCCGTGCCGACGACCGAACACCCCCTCCTTGCTCCTTGTCACCTTTACTGGCCCCTCTATGCCCCTTTTCGTAAGAACATCAACAGCGCTCGCTAGGCCAAAGCTGTCGATCAACCATTGCCGTGTGGGGTATTGCACCAGCTCGCTTCATCAGCTGCCGGTGCCCTGATAGCCGCGCAGCGCGATCCCCCATAGCGCCGTGCACACGGCAAAGAAACCGCTGCCAACCACCAAGACCAGCACCATGGGAGGGATGATAACGGGTAAAGCGGTCGGCTCCAGGAGCGCTGCGGTGGGCACGAAGCCGATTAAGCCGATCGGAAAGAGGAGGGTTAGAAGCAGGCTGCCCAGACGCCCGTAGATGTCGCTCGGGTACTTGGCGAACTCGGTCAGGCTGAAGAGCGAGGCCATGGGGCCGGACTCTTGACCAATAAAAAAGACCGATAGGGCAGCGCCCAGGATCAGGATACTGAGGTAGACTAGCGCGCCTATCAGCGCATAGAAGCCGACTTGCAACAAGCCGAGCAGGGTCCAGTCGAGATCGGCAGCGAGCGAGCCATAGCCGAGGAGCGCCACGCCGACGATACACGAGGCGAGTCGTTCGAACCAGATTCGTTCGCACAGGAGCTGAAAGAGTACGCCCAGCGGCCTGAAGCGGTAATCCATGAGTTCGCCGGAGCGCGCCAGCGAGGCGACGTGCCAAAGGTTTTCGGTGAAGGCGTCGGAGATGCCGAAGGCGATCCGGGTAAAGCCGTAGATCATCAGCATGGCGCCTAGCGGCCAGCCAGCAACCATCGTCACATTAGAGAAGATCACCCAGAAGAGGGTGAGCGTGACCACCTGCTCGATGATCACGGTCAGTAGGCCGGCGCTGTAGTCGGCCCGGTACTGCCGCCAGCTTAAGTACTGGAGCCGAACCGCTGCGGCCATAAGGGCGAGGTGGTGGCGCATCAGCCCCCCTGCAGATCGTAGTGAAGGCGCACCCGGCGCAGGGCGAGCGCTGACAGGCTGGCCAGAGCGAGGGTCCAGGCTAGCTGTACGGCCATGGCGTTCCACAGCGCCCCGCCGCTGATGTTACCGAGCAGCACCTGGCTCGGTGTATAGACGAAGTGCGCAAAGGGCAAGAGGCCTAGCACACCAGCCAGTGGCGCCGGGAGCAGCGCGAGCGGGAAGAGGGCGCCGCTGAGGAGTGTCACGGCGAGCGCTTTGGCCTCGTGGATCCCCTGCTGTGCCAGCGTGTAGAACGCCGAGATACTCACCAGCAGTTCAAAACAGAACGCGGCGCTAAAAGCGATCAGCAAGCTCAGCACAAAGAGCCAGGGGTTTAAAGTCATCCCGGCAAAGATGCCAAGCAGCAAGGCGGCGAGCAGAAATGCCGGAGCCACCAGGAGCAGTTGGGCCAGCTTGCTGCCGAGATGTTGGCAGAAGGTTACTCCCCCCAAGCTCAGCGGGCGGCTTAAGTCGAGCAGGATATCGCCGGAGCGGACCGGCTCATAAAAGAACCCCCAGCCGCTACTGGTGGTCATCGTGGCGACGAAGCGCGCAATGAGCAAGTAAGCGAAAAAGTCCGCAAAGGTGAGGCCCTGTAGCTCCTGATGGGGTGCGGCAGCAAACACCGCCCGCCATAAGAAGTAAAAAGCGAGCAGCAGCACGACTTCGGCAAACATATCGATAACTACTGCCCAGCGATAGACGAAGGTCTCGGCAAAACCGATGCGCACACTGCCGACATAGGCTTTTAACGTGCTCACGCCGGTACCGCATGAACACCGTTGCGCTCGTAGATGGCGCTAACGATATCCTCAATGGGGGGCTCTTGCAGCGCGAAGTCGATGATGGCGATCTCTGGTTGGGCCAACAGGCGGCGCAAGAGGCTTGCCGCCGAGCTGCGCTGCGGATCGAAGCGGACAAGCGTTTGCAGCTCCTCAGCCTCCTCCTCATCGCCTTCGACGACCTCGCTTTCAACGCCCAGTACGCCAGGGAGGTCGGCGAGCACAGCCGCTATCACCGAGGGCGGGGCGTCGCTTTTGAGGCGCAGCAGCGAAGGAACGGTAAGGTGCTGGCGGAGCCCGGCGATGGTGCCATCGAAGATCTTTTCGCCCCGGTGCATGATGACCAGCCGATCCGACAGCGCCTCGACATCGCTTAAGTCGTGAGAGGTAAAGAGCACCGTCGTACCGAACTCGCGCGCCGCAGCCCGGACCACCTCCCGAAACGCTTTTTTAGCGGTTACGTCGAGCCCGATAGTGGGCTCATCGAGTAGTAGTACGCGCGGTTGGTGCAGCAGGTTCATGGCCAGGTCGCAGCGCATGCGCTGGCCGAGGCTCAGCTGGCGCACCGGCTGGGTGATAAACTCCTCTAACGCGAAGCGCTCAACCATATCGGCGGTTCGCTGTTTGAGCACGGCGCGCTCAACGCGATAGATGAGGCCGTGATAATGAAATGACTCGATCACCGGCAAGTCCCACACCAGCCGGGGCCTTTGGCCGATGACGATGCCTAAGTTGCGCTGGTGCTCGACGCGCCTACGCAGCGGGTCTAGCCCGGCGACCCGAACTGCTCCACGCGTAGGGCTCATCACCCCGGCGAGGATCTTGATGGTGGTCGATTTGCCCGCGCCGTTAGGTCCGATATGCCCGAGTATCTCCCCCGGCCCGGCGTGCAAGTCGAGATGGCGTAACGCCTGCACTAACCGATAGCGGGGCCTAAAAAAGCTGCGCAGGGCTCCGCCGTTACGCTCGAGAACGCGGAAGTCCTTAAAGATGTCGCTCAGCTCGATAACGTTTTCTTGGGTCATGGTTTCCTTGCAACTCAATTGTGATCGTCATATCTCGTTGTTCCCCAGTACTCTTCAGCAGACCACGTGCGCACCGTAGTTCCTTCGGGCGGTCCAAAGGAGCGGATCTCCTCCGGGATAGCGACATCGACCGCCAGCTCTTCCACCTTTACCTCGGCAAACGGTCGATTTTCGAGATAGGCCGTATAGGCTAACAGGATACCCAGCCCTGCATCCACCCAAAGCTCGTAGTAGTCCGCACTCTCCCAAAAAAGTGCGTCGCCAGGTACTTCACGACCCGCACGGAGACGCCCCCAAAGCCGATACGCTAGGCGGGAGGCGTGCCGTGTTTCCTCAACATAGTGCAAACTGTGGGTGCTCAGGAGGAACGAGGGATCCAAAAACGCCATTGCCATGGCAGCGTTGTTTGCCTCCGTCTCCTCATCGACCGGCAGCGCTTCATCGCGTTCATTGGTAGCTTGAAAAGGCCAGACGTTTACGTGACCGCTTTCTGCTAAATAACTGAGGCTTTTCTCCCGATCGATTACGTTGACTGTGACGTGGTGGTTTGTCAGGTCAACTCGATCCATCCGCCAGAACCAGGGTTTGTCCCACCAGACCTGCCACCGATAATCCAGGTTCGCGGCTACGCTCCCCATTGGTTGCGGATCGGGGCTCACTGCTACGAGAGGTTTTACCCCTCTCGTCTTCATCCACCGGGCTCGCGCGTAATCAAAGAGCTCCTCGTCTGCCCGGTATCGCAGCGTCGCGGTGATACTCTTGAAACTGAATCGCGCCGTATACAGCAGGCGAATCACCTTTTCGATAACAGCGTTCAAGGTATCCTCAACCTTTGTGCAGCAAAGACACAGTATCGACAGAATATAAGGACGGGACAGGCTTTAAGTTGCTTTCAAGTCCGCAGTTGAATTCGCTCTGACATTAAGGGAGGTCATTCCAGGTTTCGAGCAACGGCACTTGAGGATGCTGCCGTGAGTCAGCAGGTAGCGCTTCATTGCTGAGATACAGCAGAAATACGACGGCATCCCAGGGATCAGGGGACGGTTGTAACTGTTCTCCGTCAGCCAGGATAGGAAGGTAAATAAGGAACGGTTCCCAGCGATTTAGAGCTACCTCAGTTGGCGCTACTCCGAGAAATATGCTCCGTTCACCCGCGGCTTTAGAAACTGATCCGCCGAGATAGCCGGGGATTTGAAAGCAAGTGCTGCTCAGCGAGGTCGACTGGCCACCAACCCGATATTGCTCGCTTCCCGCAAAAGCGACGATGCCGTCACGGCATCCCCCTTGTAATGCTACTGCCAGGACACCGGCCGTTATCACGGTTCGATCAGCCGGGTCCAGTTCCTGAGCATGTGTGAAGAGGATTTCACCCTGATAAGTGACCGCCAGGTAAAAGCTGCGCAGTGCCTCGGTCGATGGTGCTTCGACGCTA
>JAGXSO010000020.1 GCA_018333775.1 Truepera sp. | reverse complement strand
CCTCGAATAAGTCCTATGGCCAGTGGGGAGACGTTTTTCCCGATCCGGTTTTGGCCGTCGCGCTGCTCGACAGGTTGCTCCATCATGCCACCACCATCAATATCCGTGGCGAGTCCTATCGCCTCAAGCATCGGCGTGAGGCAGGGCTCACGACTGCCTAGCTCAGGAATGGAGGTGATTATGCCGCCCTAAACTACCCGCCAAAAGTGTCAACTTCTAAACCGCCCGATCTGTCCAAAAATAAAACGCCCTTGACACACGACGGTTCTCAGGTGAAGAGAGCACGGCCTTAGAGGGCATTCGAAAAACCCTTTGGATCCCATCCGGTCTACCGCACGCTCAAGGCAGCTGTGTCTACTTGACATACCAGGTTCATCGCGAGGCGAAGCCGAAGCGATCCCGACAAGGGTGCTTGCGGGAGGTGTGGTTCGCGGGGTTGCTTCGTCGCTGACGCTCCTCGCAACGACCCATTAGCATCAACGCTCCAGGGATAGGAGCAAGCTCTGGTCGATTACCAGCCCGATAATACACCTCATCAGGTACAGAGAGAAAAGTGCTGTTGACAAGGTTATGTCTCTTATGCTAAGCTTATAGTACTATGTACATAGTAAGTTTTCAAGCCCCTTGAGCCGATTTAGCACCGTCTGCAGGTCAAGCGTGATCAGAACGCTTACTCGGAGGTCAAGAATGGCACGCTACGCATCTTTAGCAATCGTTGCGATCATCCTTTTCGCGCTCACCGCTGTCAGCCCGTCTACCTCCTCATCAACACCCCTATCCTCCTCATCAACACCCCTATCCTCCTCATCAACACCCCTATCCTCTGCTCGAACATCGCACCTTTCAGTCTTTGACAACTTTGAGCTCGTCGCCTACCCAGGCGCTTGTCTCTTCGCGCCTACAAGCAGCGACGCCGGAACGACCGCAGCCTGCAACTGTGAAGTCTACTGCTGCTCATCGTGTGTTTGCGGCGTCTGTTGCGACTCCTGGGCGCGTGATAGCCGAACCGACTATTGGATGTACAGTCGTCCACACGGTTCCCCAGTTTGCTCGAGCTACTGCGGCTATCGAATGGCCATCATCATCGATTGCGGTTGCCGATCCCATCCAACCTCACTTGGCACGAACGATCTCTCGCTGGAAAATCGTTAGAAAGGAGCGACAATGACCCGTACCAGCCTTCTCACAGCGCGGTCAAGGGTTGGACTCTTGCTCTCAGCCATGCTGGCGCTACTTATGGCTATGGTGGCTGCGTGTGGCAACGTTAAGCCAATTAGCCAAGTTGCCGACGACCTGTCGGTTGGGAGCTCGAGCCTGGTGCTCGTTGAAGAAGAGACCGATCCGCTGATGATGCATGTCGATCCCGAGGCGTTCCTTAAGCGCCTGAAAGCACGCCATGAAGCCCAGCCCTCTGAACGCGCTGGTGTTACGCCAACACGGCTCGCCGTCGATGAGGCCAAAGAACGGCTTAGTGTCTGGCTCCCGTCGTATCTGCCCGAGGGGTTCACGTTGGCGCAGAGCACGGTGATCGTCCACGATCATCTGCAGCTTGATGCGGGGGCCGAACCTGCCGTATCGGTCCTGTTCAGATCGGAAGGTGGCAGCATCCTGGAAGTTTTAGTCGCGCCGCTTGCTTCAGGCGAGCCGCTCCGTATACCGATCGGTAAGGCGGCTGCCGAAAGGATTGTCATCGATCGAGATACCGAAGGGTTTCTGATACGCGGAAGGTGGGTGACGCGCGTCAACAGAACGATGGAGCAAGTGACCTCAGGCTGGGATGCCGGGGCCGGTACTCAGATCACCTTTACGAGGGGTGCCCGGCTTTTCGAAGTGACCGTCAATTCCAGCAGTATTACTGCCGACGAGCTGCTTAAGGTCGCACAATCGCTAAAGCTGCAGGCGCCTTCTGGACCGCCGTAGCGGTAGCAAATGAGGAGATTGCAAAACCCCAATTCGGGAAAGGATTTGACTGAGTAAAGAAATGAGGGAGTAAATATTCTAAGCGCCTAGGAGGGTACATGAAACTTATTAAAGGTGTATTAGTGGTAATCGCAGCCGCAACTGGAAGCGTTGCCCTCATGCTCACCTCCCTTTCCGGCTGTTCGAACGCTGCGCAAACGGCTGTTGACAACGTCGAGCTAGCAGAGGCGCGTGCGGAGGCCCTTAATCCAGAGGGTTGGATCGCGGTGGCACCAGGGTTCCGCTATCGCCACCAACACGGCGGTATCTCGTTTTGGATTACCGCCCCGGAGCTGACCGAGGCGGGTTTGCAGCAGGTTGAAGCTCATGTTGAGGCCTTGGCGCGTGCTGCTGTCACCGAGCTCGATCGTTTCCGCCTTGAACAGTGGGAGGGTAGACTTGCAGCAGCGCGGGTTATGGCTCGAGACTGGCAGGTCTACTGGCCAAAGCTGCAACAGGAGTACGAGAGGATCCTTACGGAGAGAGGGGTCGCCCCCGAGAACCTTGAGGGGTATCTGCAACCGGCTGCGGCACAATGCTCGCTAGGGGCTAGCGCCATGCCGACCACTGCCGGGCCGGGCGCTAAAGCTTATGCCACGGCGGACTGTATCCCGGGTCGCGCTATCAGCGGGCACGTTCGCACCGAGACAACAGCTCGCGCTGGAAACGACTGGCCCGCTCCATGCCGAGATACTGGCTGGGTAACTTCACAATGCAAAAGTGTAGCTTATGGGAGCTCAGGCTGTAGCAGTACTGCGCTAGCCGAGTACTTCTATCGCTATAGCGCTGTATACTTCGTTCAGGATCAAAGGCATGATAGCAACAGCCGTTGCCAGTAACGCGTCTAGTACACCGAGGCTCAAAGCTCCCAACACTATTTTTGGTCATTGCGAGTACCCCAGGGTCCCGGGACCCTGTGCGAAGTAGAGAAACTTGCCAGAGGGGGACGTGTTGGGTACTCTCGTGTAGAGTGACCAGGCAGCAGAGACCGAATTCTGCAGTGGTGCCTTGAGAGCCCGTTTGCGAGTATGGTTCCGGTCAGTGGTGATGTGACAAGTGGTGGCACGGCGCAAGCCAAGACCCCGATCAACAGCATACCAGCGGAAGGCTGACCGGGTCTGGTCGCTGACAAGGTGGTGCCTGAAGTTTCTCAACAGCGGAGCGACGTGGCAATCTCTTTGCTAACGTATAAAAGCGGGATTGCTTCGCTGCGCTCGCCATGACAAATCGTCTCGGTTTCGGAGCGGCCTTACCGTAAAACCAGAGACTGCGCCTTCCACATCTACGCAGTGCTGCTCACCTATGGCCTCCTCAAGCTTCTTCAAGTCAATCCTACCCTGAGGCTCGGCCCTATGGCGCGCTTTTCCGAATTGGCGTTGTAAAGAGAGCGTTCACGAGTTCCCAGCCACCAGCAGCGAGGCGATCACCCCGATTACCCCGATCAGGGCTAGCACATATACCGGGATTCGCGGCATGTTCTCCCCGCTCTCCATAGCCCTTCCGAACATGAAAAAGACCAGCGGGTGAACCAAGAAGGGCATGGCAAAGACAAAGGCGATCATCTCCGCCGCCGCCGCCCCGGCCATGCCGCCCTGGAGGGCCGCGAACAGGCCGAAGTGGGAAATTGACGAGCTCTTGGCCATTAGAGCGTGCTCAATCGACATCGGTGAGAGGGCCAACAAGAGCAGTCCGCCGAAGACCGCCGAGAGCTGCCAGCCAAAGGAGAACTGCATCAGCGCCTTGACCTCAGGCTCATCTTGGCCACCCGCACGGCCCAAGTTGCGCAGCGACACTGCTGTGAGCGCTACACCGACGGCAACTATTAGCAACGCCGGCAATAGCAGCAGCCCACCTTGCTCCACGCTGATAGCCAGAATCGAGAAGACAAAGATGTGGCCAAAAAACGGGATGTTGATCATGATCGGAGCGCGTTTGGCCGCGGTGTTGCCGAGGTCTCCGGCGGTGCAGGCACCGGTCAGCCCGGCATGCGACAGCGCCCCGGCCATGCCTGGTCCCAGGTTGCGCACCGCCGCCGTCTGGCCAAAGAGCATGAGCAGCGCGATCCCGCCGAACATCCACCATACCTGTCCAAAAAAGCCATACAACAGCACTGCGTTCATGCCAGGTAGCGCCAGGGCTTCCAGGATGCGCGAGCCGCCGATGACAAAGTTGGCCGCCAACACTACCGGAATGCCTGCGAACAATAAACAGCGTACCGCCGGGCCATGTACCCAGCGGTAAAGGAGCGCCCCTAGGCTTGAGGCCAGCAGCATCACGAAGAAGATCTGCGGCAAGGCGATGGTGGGCCGAACCCACAGCGCAAGCTGAAAGCCTAAGAGCAATACGACAATAATCGCCAGTATCTCTACCAGTCCCTTACGCAGGTAGAGCTTCTTGTCGCTAATCGTGGCTTTGTGGTCGATCAGGATAACGGCGATCACCAGCCCCATATAGGCGATCAGCGGGTAGTAGCGCCCTAGCGCGTTATCTGGCACCGTCCCTAGCATCATCGGGGTCAGCGCGGCGATCCCCAGTAGCATAAATAAGGAGCGCAGGATGAAAAACACCTGAGTTCGTCCGGTGCCAAAGAACATCTGTTCGGTAGCGTAGATGACACTTTCGTCGGGCGGTACGCGGGTTCCGGTGAGGAGTCGCCGCAGCTCCTGGCCCCCCACGAAGAACGAAGCTGCTAAGGCGATGATGGTAGCTTGCGCGATCATCCCCAGCATCGGGAAGTCAGCCAGGCCCGGCGTGGACACTCCCGTAGCGACCAATAGGTAGCCCATCACTAACCCGAAGACCACGATGATCAGGATGGCCGAATAGCGCGTCCCCGCCACTACCGCTCGAGCCACCAGCACAATGGGGATAATAAACAACAGCGACAGCCAAAACTGGTTAAAGAGATGCTGATAGGGAATCGCCGTGGCTAGCTCAGGCATAGCTCCTCCAAAAGTCAGTAGCCAGAAGCCAGGAGTCAGTAGGGGCGACCACGTGGGGTTGCCCGGTTTTCATCTTTGGAGGTGAACAAACGCTCATGGCCAATTCCTCCTTAGTGCCTGTGTAGGGCGAGAGCCCTCTCGGTTATCGGCGGACCAGGGTGCGCCAGGGCCGCGCCGGAGCCAAGGGGCTGGAGAGAAGCAGATAAATCCGTCTGACACAAGGTGAATTATATAACAACAGGGCTGCCGGGGCTGGGGACCTTTGACCCTTTGGCACAATCTCATACCGTGACGCGGTAGAATATAGGTGATGAAGCGAAGTTGGCTAGCTCTGGCAACCTGCCTGCTTTTGGCTCTGGCCCAAGCGCAACCAGGGGTGCAGCAGGTGTTGGAGCGGGGCCGTGGGTTAGTCGAGCAGGCTAAGGTTAGCTATGCCGGCACCGTCTTCAGCATCGACCAGCCGCTGTGGCGCGAGGCTGTCGCCGCCGGCGAAGAGGCGCTTAGATTGGTCCCCGAGCACCCCGAAGCGCTGCGTTTTCTGGCGCAAGTCTACGGGCAGGTCGGCTGGTATATCCGCGCCTGGGAGCACTGGCTGCGCTATATTGCCACTACCGCGGAGCTGAGTGAACAAGACCTGGAGCAGCTCTCTAAGGCCGGAGGTGAGCTGGGGTTTGCCCGCTATCAGGCGGGCGACCTGGCTGGGGCGCTCACTTTCTATCAGCGGGTCTTTGAGATCAACCCGGCTGACAACCATGCGTTGACCTGGTTGGGCCGCATCCATCTGGAGCGGGGTGAGCCGGAGCAGGCGCTCATCTACTGGGAGCTGGGTGTTGAGCGTGGACTAGCCGGGGCGGCTTATTTCCGTGAGCGCGCTCAGAGTCAGCTCGACTATGGCGTGGCGGCCAGCGACAGTTTTTTCGCTGGTATCAAAGCTTATGAGGAGGGGCGCTTCGAGGCGGCGCTCGAGGCGTTCAAGGCCGCTACCGAGCTTAATCCGGACTACCTCGAGGCCTGGGTGTGGGCGGGGCGCAGCAGTCTGGAGCTGGGCCGCTCAGCCGAGGCGCGCCGCTACTGGCAGCACGTTCTCGCCCGTAACCCTGACGACGCCAGAGCCCGCCACTTCATCGCGGTAGCCGATGCGCAGGAGCGCTGGGGGGTCGAGGCGGCCAACGCCTTTTTTGCTGGTATCGCGGCGTATGAGGCGGGGCGGCTAATGGAGGCGGTAACCTACTTCCGGCGAGCTCTGTCGGCTAATCCGCGCTACCAGGAGGCCGCGGTCTGGACAGCGCGCAGCTATCAGGAGCTGGGCGACCCGCAAAGCGCTATCCCGTTCTGGGAGCAGGTGTTGGCCCTTAATCCGCAGGATGCTCGAGCCGCTCACTTCTTACAGCTCGCGCGCAATCAGGTACGTTACGGCGCTGAGGCGGCCAGCGCGTTTGCGCAAGGGGTCGAACGCTATCAGCTAGCACAGCTCCAGGGCGCACTAGTAGCCTTTAGGGAAGCGGTTGCGGAGAACCCGCGCTATCTTGAGGCCTGGGCTTGGTTGGGGCGCGTTTACTTTGAACTGAGTGACTACGCGGGGGCCGCAGCAGCCTATGAACAGGCGCTGGCGCTGGCGCCGGACAACGAGGCCTTCCGTTTCTTTGCTGATGAGGCGCGGCGGCTGGCAGGGCTTCAGCCTCGCCAGTCACCTTAGAATCCAGTCACCTTAGCATTCTGGCCGCTCGACCGCTAACGTTCAGGCGAATCGCTCATGAACCATGCCACCGCGCATGAAAATGGGCGACCACGGGGGATCACCGGAACCATCCGCCAACAATAGCCGCGCCACCCAGAAAATGGGCGACCACGGGGGGTCGCCGGAACCATCCGCCAACAATAGCCGCGCCACCCAGAAAATGGGCGACCACGGGGGGTCACCGGAACCATCCGCCAACAATAGCCGCGCCACCCAGAAAATGGGCGACCACGGGGGGTCGCCGGAACCATCCGCCGACAATAGCCGCGCCACCCAGAAAATGGGCGACCACGGGGGATCACCGGAACCATCCGCCAACAATAGCCGCGCCACCCAGAAAATGGGCGACCACGGGGGGTCGCCCCTACTTGAATACTCGACTACTGATTTTCGGTAGAAGCTCTGGTTATACTCAGTCATGGTTCGCACCATGGTCATCCGCGTGGCGGCCTTGGCCTTGCTATTGTTGCTGGTGGTGGTGTCGGTCATAATGATCCGCACCCTGAACCGCTTGCCCGATACCATCATCTACCTGGTCAGGAGTGAGCCAATCCGCTTCCACCTGGAGGCGGTAGGGCGGCACAGCAACGAGCGGGTGCTGGAAGCTAGGCTGCGCCAAGCCATAAAGCTGCTCATCGCCGGGCCCACCCCAGAGGAGGCGGCGCGAGGGCTTAGCACGGCTAT
>JAGXSO010000019.1 GCA_018333775.1 Truepera sp. | reverse complement strand
ACCGGTTTTTGTGAGTATGCTCCGGACAGATTCGGGCGTGACTTCAAAAGAGACGATCTTGGTCACCAGCCAGTCAGCGTCGCCCTCAAGCATCGTTTGCCAGACGGCGGCAACGTCATCATCGAGTTCAACCAGTAGAACGTGCTTGGCTAACCGCTCGGCTGCTACAGTGAGCCCTGCTATGCCACCCCCAGCGAACGGTTCGATAAGCATATCGGGCGATTCCGGTTTAGCCAAGAGCCAGGTGCGGATATAGGGTACGAGCCAAGTTTTCCCTCCAGGATAGCGGAATGGGCTACGATGCGGCACGGTGGCGATGTTGATCGCTTTGTCTCGTGGGAGGGTAAACAGCGCAGGCTGGGTCATGGGGTGAGCGTATCCTCGAGCAGCGTACGCGTGTCGGGTGGGTTCTCCAGCTTGCCATCAAGTTTTGCCTGGAGTTTACTGACGAACTCCTCAATCGGACCGACGCTAGGCGTCGAGATCTCGGCCAGCGCGGTTTCGAACTTGGTGTAGACGGTCCGATGAACAGCTTGGACTTCAAGCGAGCCGAAATCGAGAATCTGCCCCTTTCGATCGTAGGCAACCAGCACGATATCGATGTTGCCGGCCGATTTTCCGTGGCGATCTTCGAGCCTTATTTCGGTGAGTGACGTCCAGTTGGTATCCGGTGGGAAGAGGAAACGCACGGCATCTTCAGCGATAAGCCATGCCTCGCGAAAGCGAATGGGGCAGGTAATTGCGATGCCGTCGCCATTGAAGATGCTACAGACGCCCAGAGGCTCGTCGGCCTTATCCTTGGTACAGTTGGGCACCTTATTGTTAAAGGGGCAAAGCTTGTTCTTTCTGAACCGACGTGCTTCAGGAGAGTCATTGCTAATGGGAAAACCGAAGACTTCGGCCAAGGGGTGTTTAGGTGTCACCAAATGCGTCATGGCGTCAGTGAATCACGAAGACTAGAAGTTCCTGATACGATACTGCAACATCTTGTATGACGAGCCTTGCGCTCCCGCCTCATGGTTGAGCCTTGTTCCCCCCAGTTTGCTGGGCTAAGTAGCGTATTGCTGCTTGGTAACCCTCAAAGCCCAAGCCGGTGATAGTGCCGGCGCAGACTGCCGAGATAAAGCTGTGCTGGCGGAAGCCTTCGCGCTTGTGGATGTTAGAGAGGTGGACCTCCACCACCGGCAGCGCAATGCTGGCTATAGCGTCGCGCAGCGCTACCGAGGTGTGGCTTAGGCCGCCCGGGTTGATCACCACCGCCTGGACCCCCTCCTCCTCGGCGCGGTGCAGCCAGTCGATCAGCTGGCCTTCGTAATTGCTCTGGCGGCAATGGGCGCTGAGGCCGGCTTCGGCAGCCCACAGCGCGCACTGCTGCTCGAGCTCTTCGAGCGTGCCGTGCCCGTAGATCTCGGGCTCGCGCCGGCCGAGCAGGTTGAGGTTAGGACCGTTTAAGACCAGGATCATAAGGCCTCCTCCAGAGCGCGCCAGGCGGCGCGCAGTTCGGCTTCGCTCAGGTCCTCGACGAGGGTGGGCTGGGCAAGCTGGGGCAGCAGCACGAAACGAAGCCTGCCCGCGACGTTTTTCTTGTCCCGGTAGAGATAGGGGAGGAGCTCGTCGAAGTCGGCAACACTTAGCGGAGCAGGTTTAAGCCAGGCCAGCAGCTGGCGCACTCGCGCCGTTTCATCGCTCCAGCCGCGCTGCTTAGCCAGTAGCGCAGCAAATAGCAGGCCGTAGGCTACTGCGTCGCCGTGGGCCAGGCGGTGTCGGCTGTGAGCCTCTAGGGCGTGACCTAGCGTATGCCCCAGATTCAGGTAGGCCCGCGGCCCCTGCTCGAGCGGGTCAGCAGCTACTATGTCAGCCTTGACCTTAATCGCGCGGCTGATCATCGTTGCTAGGAAATCGCTGGGGCCGTCGGGGGCAAAGCGCGGATCAAAAAAGTGTGCCAGCAGCCACGGGTCAGAGAGCAGGCCGTGTTTGAAAACCTCGACCGCCCCTTGCCTAAACTCGCGCTCGGGGAGCGTGCGCAGCGCCTCCACATCGACAAATACGGCGCTTGGTTGCCAGAACGCGCCCACCAGGTTCTTCCCCTGCGGCAGGTTAATGCCGGTTTTGCCGCCGACGCTGGCGTCGACCATGGCCAATAGGCTGGTGGGACAGGCATAGCAGGCGATGCCGCGCATGAAGCAGGCCGCAGCGAAGCCGGCCAGGTCACTTACTACCCCCCCGCCGAGCGCAACTACGGCGCTGTGCCGGTCGAGTCCGGCCTCCACCATCGCTTCAAGCAGCGCTGCAAGCTGGGTAAGCGACTTGCTGGCTTCGCCGGCGGGGACTACGAGGCGAACCACCGCTTTATCGTGGCGCGTAAGCCCGGCCTGCACCGTGTCACCAAAGAGCGTGTCGGTATGGCTATCAGCAATCAGCGCCAGACGCCGCTGCGCGATGTGCCCGGCCAAGCCGCCTAGCAACCCCGGCGCGATCAGCACCGGGTAGGGCGGCGTAAGGCGCACCAGCAGCGTCACGATCCCTCCAGCCAGAGCCAGAGCCTCTCCACAATCTCTTCTACCACGTCTTGGGAGGGGCGGCCGTCGGTAGAGACCGTGAACGAGGCCACCTCGTCGTAGGCGCTCTGACGCGCCTGCATCAGCTCACTGATGCGCTCGATCGGATTGCTGACTTCAAGCAGCGGACGCTTGTGGCGCCTGGTGCGCCGATAGATCGTCTCGGGGCTGGCGGTCAGCACCACTACCGGGCCACGGCTCTTGAGCAAAGCGCGGTTCTCAGGGCGCACCACGGTTCCGCCGCCGGTGGAGACGACCACCTCGTCGAGGCGCAGGCAGCGGCGCACCACCTCGGTCTCGTAGTCGCGGAAGACCGTTTCACCGTATAGATCAAAGATATCAGCAATGCGCAGGTAACTGACCCGCTCGATCACCCGGTCGGTGTCGATAAAGGTCAAGCTCAAACGGCGCGACAGCTCCCAGCCGATGCGGCTCTTGCCGGTCCCCATGAAGCCAGCGAGCGCCACCCAGGTCACCGGGCGCTCTTCCAGGTGGCGGCGGATAGCAGGCATAGCGCGCTAGTAGTTGGCAACGTAGTCGCGGTAGGCCGCTAAGCGCTCAGTAATCTCGCGCAGGGTGTCGGCTCCAAACTTCTCTAGCAGGGCGTCGGCCAAGATCAGCGCGCTCATAGCCAAGAGCACGATGGAGGCGGCAGGAACAGCGGTGGTGTCGCTGCGTTCGCGGGCGGCATCAGCAGCTTGGTGCGTCACTACGTCCACCGTGGGCAAGGGGCTCATTAAGGTGGCGATAGGCTTCATGGCAGCGCGAACAACCACTTCCTCGCCGGTGGTGATGCCGCCCTCTAAGCCGCCCGAGCGGTTGGTCCGCCGCCGGTAGAGCGGCACCTCGTAATAGATGGCGTCGTGAACTTGGCTCCCCGGCTTAAGGGCGTTCGCCCAGCCATCGCCGATCTCTACCCCCTTGACAGCCTGGATGCTCATCGCCGCTTGCGCTAAGCGCCCATCAAGCTTGCGATCCCACTGGGTATGGCTGCCTAGCCCTACCGGCACGCCGCGGAAGCGCGCCTCGATGATGCCGCCCAAGGTATCGCCGTCGCGCTTGGCCTGGTCGATGCGGGCGATAATGGCCGCCTCGGCCCCTTGGTCGAAGCTGCGGATGGGGCTCTCATCAAGCATCGTCAGCCGCTGCCAGTCCATCCCGCCGTCACACGGAATGCCGCCTAGGCTCACCACACGGGCACAGCCCTGGACACCTGCTGCCTCAAGGAGCCGCAGCGCCACGGCGCCGGCAGCTACCCGGCTGGCGGTCTCGCGGGCGCTGGCGCGCTCGAGCACATCCCGCAGATCCTTATGGCCGTACTTGATGCCCCCGGCCAGATCGGCATGCCCTGGCCGCGCCTGGGTCAGCGCCCTTTTGCGCGGCTCCTGGCCGGGCTCGGGCGCCATCACCTCAGCCCAGTTACGCCAGTCCTTATTGATAATCTGCATGGCGATAGGGGCGCCGGTGGTACGCCCGGCCCGCACGCCGGCTAGGAGCTCTGCGCTGTCGCTCTCGATCACCATCCGCCGCCCGCGGCCGTAGCCCCCCTGGCGGCGATGCAGCCAAGGGTCGATATGCTCGCTGGCGACAAGCTCGAGCCCGGCGGGTACGCCATCGAGCAGCACGGTCAGGGCGGGGCCGTGCGATTCTCCCGCGGAGAGGTACCTTAACATGGCTAAGGCTATCACGTCAGCTTGCCTGGACAGGACAACCGGGCGGTGCGTCACGATAATCCTTGCGGTGCCGGTGATATGATGGCCGTTGCGGGACGGAGCCTTGGGACAATTGTCCCACAAAGGCCGAAAGTCGAGTCTGTCATAATGCTGGCGTATGCCCTAACGGGCCCCCTAGCCATGACTATTGGAGGTCTGTTATCAAATTTACCTTGCTTAGCTATGTAGTAGCTGCCTACGTGCCCTTGCCCGCACCCGCAGCAGCCCCACTCCCAGAGCGGCTGATCAGGCCGCTGAGAACGGCGAAGTAAGTGACGACGGTTACTATGCGGCAGGCCACCTGGCGTGACTATCT
>JAGXSO010000018.1 GCA_018333775.1 Truepera sp. | reverse complement strand
GGCACCGACGGAGCGGTATCGCTCGACGACGCGCTAGCCGCAGCGGTGATTGCGCGCGAGCTGCTGGCGCTTAAGCCCACCCTGACGCTAAGCGACAGCGCCAAGCTGGTGCTGGCCGCGCTTACGGCCACCCCTGACCTGGAGCAGGGCTTGCGCCAAGCTCGGCACGCCGCTCTGCTCACGTCGCTCGGGTTTGATGAGGATATCACCTTCGCCGCCCAGCCAAGCCGCTATAACCTGGTCGCCGAACGGGTGGAGCTACACCCCGCCGCCTTTGAGACTCATGGCTGAGGGGCATATCGTCGCCGTAGCCGCGCTGATCTATCAGCAGGGGCGGGTGCTAGCCATGCGCCGCAGCCCTCAGCGCGACGCCGGGCCGGGCCTGTGGGAGACCCTGTCCGGGCGCGTCTTGCCGGGCGAAGAGCCGCTTGACGCCATGCGGCGCGAGATCCTGGAAGAGGCCGGACTGCAAGACGGGGTACATCTGAGGCTCGAGCCCCGCCCGGTTGAAGCCTACAGCACCATGCGCGCCGGCGAGCCGATGGTGCTGATTATCTACCGCGCCGAGTACCTTAGCGGCGAGGTAAGGCGCAGCGATGAGCACGACGCGCACGCCTGGCTTACGCCGGAGGAGTTCGCGGCATACAGCTCCCTTCATAAGCTGGTTAAAGCGGTACAGCGCTGGGTACCGTCCGAGAAGTGGTAGCTTTTCAAGCCCAACGCCCTCAGCAGCCCCTCTGGATCCGGCTGACCAGGGGCGTAGAACAGATGGCCTGGGCAGCGGCAGTCGCTGCTGCCAAAACCCGGCACCGCCGCCAGATCGCGCCCCAGGGCCTGCGCCAGCCGGCACTCGTCACCCGGCCCGGCCTCGCGCCAGTAGGCGCCGCGCCACGCGCCTACCGCCAGCAGGTAGTCG
The DNA here is from genome assembly GCA_018333775.1 of Truepera sp. Next base: position 3,698 of record JAGXSO010000018.1, on the reverse strand, counting down.
ATATGCCAGTGCCGCTTTCTCCGCCGGCCGAGGTAGACCTGCCGGTGCCGCGTTAATCGACCCAAGCCCGCCGACCCCAGCGCCGAGCCGACGTAGAGATACAGGCCCTCAAAGTGAACCCTGCCCAGCGCGCCGACCGTGAGTGGGCCGCAATAATAGAGCAGCACTGCGTAGACACCGCGAAGATTAGCCGGCTCAATCATCCCTAAATCCAGCCCGCGCTAGGACATTCGCCTCTAGCCCCTGCCCGCTGGAGCTTTCATAGTTAAAGCATCCTACAGCCCGCCACGAAGGGGGTGAGATAGTGCTAAGCCCACCGGCCGGGGAAAAAAGTTCTTTTGGTGAAACCTGCATCAACAACCTGGTGCTCGAGCTGTTGATCTTGCGCGTCGATCTGATGGTGATGCGCGGCAAGAGCTTGGAGCAGGCCATTGCCAACGCCATGAAGCACTTCGACCGCTTGCTGGACCGCGAGCAGCTCGACTCCGAGGCGCTCGACCGCCTGCGCAGCCAGATCGCCATCCGGCTGCAGCGCGAGTTTTTAGAAGACTTAGCCGGCACCGGTTAGTTAGGTTAGTTAGTAGCGCGGCGCACGGTTAGGCGCGCCAGCAAGTCGCGCTTGATCGTCACGCCCAAGCCGGGGCCCGGCGGGATGCGCTGTAGGCCGTCTTGAGCATCGAGCTGAGGTTCGACGATATCCTCGTCCCAATAGCGGCTGGCGCTGGCCGTATCGCCGGGCAGGGTAAAGCCCGGCAGGCTGCTGAGGTGGAGATTGGTAGCCCGCCCGATGCCTAGCTCGAGCATCCCCCCGCACCAGACCGGCGCACCAAACGAGACAGCCACCTCGTGGGCGCGCCGCGCCGCCAAAAGCCCACGCATCCTCCCCTGCTTGAGGTTGATCACCCGCCCCGAGCCGAGCTGTAACCCTTTGCGGGCGTCCTCGGGCGAGTGGATCGATTCGTCCAGGCAGATGGGCGTTGCCAGCAAGGCTTGCAACTGTGCGTGATCGACCAGATCATCATGGGCCAACGGCTGCTCGATATAGTCCAATCCCAGCTCGTCGAGCTGTTGAAATACTCGCGCCTCAGTGAGGCGATAGGCGCTGTTGGCGTCTACCGTTAGGGGCATCTCTGGGAAGGCGGCGCGCACCGCGCGCAGCGGTGCTGCGTCCCAACCGGGTTTAATCTTGAACTTAAGGCGCTTATAGCCCTCTGCTGCGTGTCGCTGGGCTAGCGCCACGGTCTCGTCAATGCTGGGCTGAATCCCTAAGGAGGCACCGACCGGGATCTCGGTGCGCACTCCGCCCAACAGCACCCAGAGCGGCACCCCTGCCGCTTTGGCCTGTGCGTCCCAGAAGGCGTTTTCGATGGTCGCCACGGCCATGTTGTGGCCCCGAATCAGCCGCAAATCATCTAGCAGCTGGGCCGGAGTGGCGTAGTCCTTGCCGACCACCTGGGGGATGATGAACTCCGTCAACACCTGCCAGGCGCTCTCGACGGTTTCATAGCTGTAGCCGGGCATGATCCCCGCTGTACACTCACCGTAGCCCTCCAGCCCTTCGCTGTAGAGGGTCAGAAGCAGCTTGCGCAGCTCCTGCTCGACGCCAAAGCTGGTCTCGAAACGGAACTTGAGCCTAACGGCTACCTCTCGCAGTTCAATGCGCTCGATTTTCATTGCCTACTAGCTTACCGCAGCGGCGGCTCGCGGCGCTACCCTCACCCGCTATCGCCAGCTGGCCGCGGCCACCATGTCGGCAGGCGCTTGGCTGCTCGCACCCAGGTGTTCAGCGCAATCTTGACCGCTTGGTGGCAGGCCGAACCCCGCCCGCACCTCCGGCGCCTGCATGAACCGCGCGGTAGCCTGGTAGACCCACATCTCGTCCCGCGCCAGCCGGGGCCGCTCCAGTTTGAACTCGCCCACGATACGGCCTGGACAGGGCGCCATCATCAGCAGACGGTCGGCCAGGCGCACCGCCTCCATCAGATCGTGGGTAACCAGGAGCAGACTGGTGCCCCGCGCCATCAGCTGGTCTAGCAGTAAGTTGTAAAGCTCCGCCTTGAGTCCAACATCCAGGGCCGAGAAGGGCTCGTCAAGCAGCAGCAACTCGGGCTCCAGTGCCCAGGCTCGCGCCAGGGCGACCCGGCTTTTCATACCGCCTGACAGGGCGCTGGGGTATTTCTTCAGATCGGCATCGGTAAGGCCCAGCTGGTGTCCCAGGCCCCGCGCCCGGGTCTGGCGCTCCCGCCTGGGCATGCCCCGCGCTTTGAGGCCCAAGGCGATATTGTCCAGCGCGGTCTGCCAGGGCAGCAAGCAGGGCTGCTGGAAGAGATAGCTAGTGGCGGGATAGCCATTTTCGATGCGTCCCGCCGAAGGCCGGAGCAGGCCAGCAATTAGATTGAGCAGGGTGGTCTTGCCGCAGCCGGAAGGGCCGACCAGGGCCACCGCCTCCCCAGCGGATAGCCTCAACTCGATATTCGTCAGCACCTCGGTCTGGCCAAAGCGGTGCGAGAGACCTTCGATAAGCAGGGTCATGCCGTCCGCCAGCTCTCCAGCTTCCGCTTGAGGGGGTCCAGCAACAGGTACTCTACTAGCAGCAGCAGGCACACCACAGCGACGATCCAGGCCATGGTAGCGGCGGTATCCAGGTGGGAGCGGGAGACCGCCAGGGCCGCGCCCACACCGTCGGCGGTAGCCAGCAGCTCGGCCATCACCGCCACCTTCCAGGACATGGCCAGGGCCACCACCCAGGCCGGAAACAGGTAAGAGACCACATGGGGCAGGTAGATGTCGATCAGGATCATGCTCGCGGGCAGCCGATAGGCGCGGGCCAGGTTGCGCAGCTGGCCGTCCAGGGTGTGGGCGCCCTGCAAGGCGGCCACGAAGATGATGGGGAAGGTAACGATGAACACGGTAAAGACCGGTGTGGCGTCCCCGGCGCCGAACCACAGCACCGCCAGCACCAGCCAGGCGATGGGAGGCGTGCCTAACAGCAGGGTGATGACCGGGCGGGACATTAGCTTGGCGGTTACAGACAGCCCGGCCAGCAGGCCCAGCGCGCTGCCTACCACCAGAGAGAGGGCAAACCCCGCCAGGGCACGCCGCGCAGTGGCGGCCAGCTCAGACCAACCGTTGCCCTCTGCCAACAGGCCGACCAGGGTGGTGAAGGTGACCCAGGGACTGGGCAGGATCAGCTCGCTGTAAAAGCGGCTGCCCCAGTCCCACAGGGCCAGGAAGATCAGCAGGCCTAAGGCTGCGCGGCCGCCTCGCCACAGGTAGGTCAGCCAGGCGCGCGGGCCTTTATCTGGCAGCGGGGTAATAGAAGCCCGCATCCGGCCACCTGCCACCTACTAAGGCCGGCTCCCTTAGCAGCAGCCGGGCAAAGAAGGCCTCTAGCTCGGGCTGGGCTTCAGCAGCCTCGACAAAGCGCAGCTGGCTTACAGCGATGGAGTCTGCCACCGCCTCAGCGGTGAGCAGATCGATCCGCCGGGCCACCAGCTCACCGCACTCGGCGGCGTGATCCTGGCACCACTGCAGCGACGCCGCGTAGGCGGCCTGAAAGCGCGCTATCAGCTCAGCATTGTGCCGGGCCTCGCCCAAGACGGCGATGCCTGCCTGGGGTAGGCGCGGCGCGGTCTCAAAGACACGGCCCCACTCGCTCTGCAGATCTACGCTGCGGGACAGGCCCGGGACTCGTCGCA
>JAGXSO010000017.1 GCA_018333775.1 Truepera sp. | reverse complement strand
GTCGATACCCGGGTGCAGTCGGCCATCACTATGCAGGAGATCGCCGAGCCCTACATCCGCCGCCGCGCACTGCGCCATCTGGAAAAAGGACGGGTGGTGATCTTTGGCGGCGGCACCGGCAACCCGTTTTTTACCACCGACACCGCCGCCGCACTGCGGGCGCTAGAGATTGAGGCCGACGTGGTGCTGATGGCCAAAAATCAGGTAGACGGGGTCTACAGCGACGATCCGCGCAGCAATCACCGGGCGCAAAAGTACGAAACGCTGAGCTACCTCGAGATCTTAAACCAGGGGCTTAAGGTCATGGACGCCACCGCCATCAGCTTGTGCATGAGCCGTGAGCTGCCGATCGTCGTCTTCGACATCTTCACTCCCGGCAACCTCGAGCGCTTGCTTGCTGGCCAGCACGTCGGAACGCGCATCGGTTAAGGCGGCAGCGAGTGCGGTATGATGCCCATCTGGAGGTCGCTATGAAAACGGTCCTCAAAGAGACACGGGAGCGGATGCACAAGTCGCTCGAGGCCTTTGAGCACAATATCGCCATGATCCGTACCGGACGCGCCAACCCCGGCATCTTAAACCGCGTGACGGTCACCTACTACGGTGCCACCGTGCCGCTCAATCAGCTCGCCACCGTCAGCAGCCCCGACCCGCGCACGCTGCACATAGCACCGTTCGACAAGAGCACGGTTGGCGCCATCGAAAAGGCCATCCGCGACAGCGACCTAGGCTTTAATCCGACCAACCGGGGGGACAGCATCTTCATCACCGTGCCGATGCTAAACGATGAGCGCCGCCGCGAGCTGGTCAAAACCGCGCGGCACTTAGCCGAGGAGGCGCGGGTCGCTGTGCGCAACATCCGCCGCGACGCCAATGACGAACTCAAGGAGCTGGAAAAGGAAGGGCTCTTAAGCGAAGACGAGCTGCGGCAGGGCGAAAGTGAAGTCCAGAAACTAACCGATGAGTTCGTACAACTAATCGACGCCCGCCTCAAAGGAAAAGAGGGGGATATCCTCGAGGTGTAAAGAGGGTACTTATCGCCCGTGAACTTTCCTTATCAGCGCATAGTCTCGGCGCTGGCCGCCTTTATCGCGCTGTTGCTGGTGCTGTGGAGCGGGCTGCCGCTGCTGGCGCCGCTGTACTTTCTGCTCTCACTCCTGGCCCTCTTAGAGTATGCCATGATGATGAGCCTGCGCGGCATCCGAGTCAGGCGGCGCAGCCTCTATGTCGCTACCCTCCTCACCCTGCCCGCCTCGCTGCCGGTTACCTACCCCGGCATGGCACCGCCCTTTGAGGGAGTCAGCTGGCGCGAAGCGCTGTTGGTGATATTCGCGCTCTACCTGCTAACGCTCGAGGTGATCAAACCGACGGCAGAATCGATCAGCCGCGTCGTTTATACGCTATTTGGTTATTTCTATATCCCCTGGCTATTCGGCTACGCCATCATGTTGCGCTATACTCCCGACGGCGTGCTGGGGTTTTACTATCTTGCCTTGCCGGCCTTGGCCATCATCGCTAACGACTCCGGGGCTTATATCATCGGGACCATCTTCGGCAAACGCCAACTAGCGCCCACCATCAGCCCCAACAAGACCCTGGAGGGAGCTTTTGGCGGCCTAGGGCTGGCGATTGTGATCGTCTCCTTGGCCAGTGCGGGGCTCGAGCACTGGCTGGGGTTTGGCATCAACCTCTATGACGGCATCCTGTTCAGCATCTTAGTGGCCAGCGCCGCGCAGCTTGGCGACCTATTCGAGAGCCTGCTCAAGCGCTGGGCCGGGGTTAAGGACTCCGGCGTATTCCTGCCCGGCCACGGCGGGGCGCTAGATCGGATCGACTCGGCCCTGTTCGCCGTGCCGCTGACCTACTACTTCGTGACGCTGGTGATCCTGCGCTAAGCCCCCCCACCCCGGTCTGGTATACTTGACTGTTTTGGGTCGCGCACCCGACTCGCCACCTCGCTAGGGAGGGACCTTGCAACACATCCTCATCCGCGGCGCCCGTGAGCATAACCTCAAGAACTTCGACTTGGCACTCCCCCGCAACCAGTTCATCGTCTTTACCGGCGTCTCTGGCTCCGGCAAGTCCACGCTGGCCTTTGACACCATCTACGCCGAGGGGCAGCGCCGCTATGTCGAGAGCCTGAGCGCCTACGCACGGCAGTTTTTGGGGCTGATGGACAAGCCTGATGTCGACGCCATCGAGGGCTTAAGCCCGGCTATTTCTATCGACCAGAAGACCACCAGCCACAACCCGCGCTCAACGGTCGGCACCGTCACCGAGATCCACGACTATCTGCGGCTGCTGTTTGCGCGCGTCGGCACTCCGCACTGCCCGGTGTGCGATCGGGTCATCGAAAAGCAGTCGGCTTCGGAGATCGTGGCGCGGGTACTAGCGCGCCACCCCGGCCATCGCGCCATGATCCTGGCGCCGCTGGTGCGCGGGCGCAAGGGCGAGTATAAGAAGCTGCTCGAGGGGCTCAAGAAAGAGGGCTTCGCTCGGGTTCGGGTCGACGGTACGGTGCTGACCCTGGAAGAGTCGCTCAAGCTCAGCCTGGAGCGCTACGAAAAACACGATATCGAGGTGGTAGTAGACCGCCTTACCCTCACCGAAACCGACCGTGCGCGCCTGGCCGAATCGGTCGAGCTGGCACTTAACCGGGGCGACGGCTTGGTACGGGTCTGGCTTCCTGACGATCAGGTAGACGAGCTTTACAGCGAGCGCTTGGCCTGCCCCGAACACGGCACCGCGCTAGAGGAGCTCGAGCCTCGCGCCTTCTCGTTTAACAATCCTTACGGCGCCTGCACCGCCTGCACCGGCCTGGGCTTCAAGCAGCAGTTCGACCCGGCCTTGATCGTACCCGACCCGACACTGGCCATTAACCAAGGGGCGATTCTGCCCTGGAGTCACAGCCGCAACGACGGTCATAAGGTTTTCTACTGGGACCGCCTGCGCGCGCTGGCCGAGCATCTCGATTTCGACCTCCAAGCGCCGTGGCAAGAGCTTCCAACGGAGGCGCAGCAGGCCGTATTGTACGGTAGCAACCAGGCTTTTGAGGTCGTCTACCGCCGCGAAGGCCGAGAGACCCTGCGCTTTACTGCCGAGTTTGAAGGGGTCATCCCCAACCTCGAGCGGCGCTTTCAAGAGGCTAGCTCCGACTACGCCCGCGAGAAGATCGAGGCCTTTATGTCGCTGGTCACTTGCTTGCAGTGCCAAGGGACGCGCTACAAGCCTGAGGTGCTGTCGGTCACGGTAGCAGGCAAAAACATCGCCGAGCTCTCCAGCTTGACCGTACTAGAGGCCAGAGCCTTCTTCGCGGCGCTGGCGTTGCCCGAACCCGCCGCCACAGTAGCGCGGCCTATCCTGCGTGAAGTCGGGGCGCGCCTGGGCTTCTTGGAGAACGTCGGGCTTGATTATCTGACGCTTGATCGCAGCGCAAACACTTTATCTGGCGGCGAAGCGCAGCGCATCCGCCTAGCGACCCAGGTCGGCTCCGGGTTAACCGGCGTGCTCTACGTGCTCGATGAGCCTTCCATCGGCCTCCACCCCCGCGACAACCACCGCCTCCTAAACACCTTGCTAAGCCTGCGCGACCTGGGCAACACCCTGATCGTGGTCGAGCACGATGCTGAAACCATGCGCGCCAGCGACTTTATCGTCGATCTCGGGCCGGGGGCCGGCATCCACGGCGGCCAGATAGTGGCAGCAGCTCCACCCCAGGAGCTCCTCTACCACCCCCACTCGCTGACCGCCGCCTACTTGCGCGGTGAGAAGCGGATCGAGATGCCGGCTAAGCGCCGCGACGGCAACGGCAAAGCCCTGCGCATCGTCGGGGCGCGCGAGCATAATCTAAAAAACCTCGATGTCGCTATCCCGCTCGGGCTCATGACCTGCATCACCGGCGCCTCAGGCAGCGGCAAGTCCACACTGGTCCACCGCATCCTGCACGCGGCGCTGGCCAAGCAGCTCTACCGCGCTAAGGAGACCCCGGGCCTGCACACCCGGATCGAGGGGGTTGAGCATATCGACAAGGTCATCGAGATCGACCAGAGCCCGATCGGCCGGACACCGCGCAGCAACCCCGCCACCTACACCGGCATCTTCACCGATATCCGCGATCTCTATACCCGCGCCCCCGAGTCGCGCAAACGCGGCTACCAGCCGGGCCGCTTCAGCTTCAATGTCAAAGGGGGGCGCTGCGAAGCCTGCAAGGGCGACGGCACGGTCAAGGTCGAGATGTACTTTTTGCCGGATATCTACGTCCCCTGCGAGGTCTGTAAAGGGGCGCGCTATAACCGCGAGACGCTGGAGGCTAAAATCCGCAACCGGTCGATTGCCGATGTGCTGGATATGACCGTGGCCGAAGGGCTGGAGTTTTTTGAGAACATCCCCACTATCGCCCGCAAGCTACAGTTGATGTGTGACGTCGGCCTCGGCTACCTCCAGATCGGCCAACCCAGCCCGACCCTCTCGGGTGGCGAGGCGCAGCGCGTCAAGCTGGCCGCCGAACTAGGCAAGCGTGCCACCGGCAAGACGCTCTACATTCTGGACGAACCGACCACCGGCCTGCACTTCGATGATGTGCGCAAGCTGTTAGGGGTGCTGCAGCGGCTGGTCGAAGGGGGGAACACTTTGGTGGTTATCGAACATAATCTGGACGTCATCAAAACTGCCGACTGGATCATCGACCTGGGGCCGGATGGCGGTGTGCGCGGCGGCAATCTGGTAGCCGAAGGCACGCCCGAACATTTAGCCCTTCATCCTACCTCAGCAACTGGCTATTATCTGCGGGGCATTAGCGAAATCGCCGCCCGCCTCCCGGTCAGGGAGGTAGCATGACCCGCCCCAGCGACTTTCAGCGCGTCATCATCAGCCTGTTTCTGGTGCTGTTGGCGCTGGTGCTGGTAGTGTCGCCGCTGCCCATGCTGCTGCGCAGCCTCGGCATCTTGCTCTTGAGTTACGCCGCCTTTAGCTGGGGTGGCATCACCCTGGCCTATCTGGTAGCCCTGCTGGTCCCGCCAGCCGGGCTGCTGACCGGCGACCCGAACTGGCTGGTGATGCTGCCGCTGATTCTCAGCTCAGGGCTGCTTGCCATGGCCGGGCTGGAGTACGCCTGGCGCTATCCGGCTATTTTGATCTCGCCACTGCTTTACATTGCGCCGCAACTCTTTGTCTGGTTGGTCTCGTATCAACCTCTCTTCGCCATCAACCTCCCCTGGGAACCCTCAGCCCGCACCTGGATCAGCCTGCACGGCCTGGCCGCCCTGTTTGCCGTGCTGCTGCTGATCTATCTTGAGCGGTTCAAGGAACGGCGTGGGCACCAGCACGTGTCGGCTCGGTCAGGCCGGCAAAGCAGGAACCCATAGCTTAGCCCTAGCTTGCGGCAGATAGCACCCTAGTGACGCCAATGCTGATTCGCTACGCTATCGCCCCCTACACCGTCGAGAATCGCTCCTTCAGCAACCAGTCTATACCGAGCGAGATTCAACCCTTTTGCTATGCTGTAGTGGTGAAGGCCACCGTCTACCTCGAGACCACCATCATCAGCTATCTCACGGCCAAACCGAGTCGCGATCTCATCGTTGCTGCCCATCAGCAAATCACCGCAGAGTGGTGGGAGCAGGTTCGTCCTGAAACCGACTGCTTCGTTTCGCCCTTTGTCCTGCAAGAGGTTTCCAGAGGGGATAGCGACCTTGCCAACAAACGGCTTGCAGCCATCTCGGCTATGCCCGTTCTGGCTCTCAATGAAGAGGTGCAAGGGCTCGCCAACACATACTTTGACGCTATCGACTTGCCAGAAAAAGCTAAGCTCGATGCGTTTCATCTTGCGATCGCCGTTTGGTATAGAATGGACTACGTCCTGAGCTGGAACTGTCGGCACATTGCCAGTGGGCGCGTGCAGAGGATGCTGTTTGACATCAATGCTCGTTTAGGCGTTCCCACACCCGTTTTATGCACACCAGAAGAACTGATGGAGGTCTAAGCATGTGGGAAGATCCGATCGTTACTGAAGTCCGCCGTGTGCGGCTTGAACTTGAAGCGGAGTCTGGCAATAGCTTTGCCAACATCTATGTACAGGCGCTAAAGGTGCAAAATGAGGTGTCTGATAGGCTGGTAACCGACCCACCACGTCTAAGGCAAGAGCACGAAACATCTGTCGAATTTGAAGAGGCATAACAACACGCTGCAAGGGACGCAGCCAGTTTCATCGAAAGGGGGTGCGGCTTTAGGCATAAGCAACTTCATCCATTTAGGCCGTGCTCTTGAGCTTGGTGCTCGAGCACGGCCTCCTCGCGGCTAGTGTCTTTCGCTTTGCCAGCGGCGTCTGTGGTCTAAGGCTAAAGAACGAGCTGGGCGCACTGACGCCGGAAGCCGCACAGGATCTGGCAGCAAAGATTGCCAAGATGCTAGGAAACTGATAAGAGGTAATGTGATGACCGCGCTTAACAACATCCGACAGGAGCTGCTCAGGCTGGCACGCGAGCTGGGCCAGGAAGCGCGACAGCTCGCCCTCTTGGGCGAGGGGAACGTCAGCGCCAGTTGCCATGACGGGACCTTTTGGATCAAGGCCTCCGGCAGCAGCCTGGCCACGCTCGACGAGGCCGGGGTGAGCCGCGTGCGCCTCGAGCCGGTCTTAGAATTGCTTCTGCACGACCATTTAGACGAACAGAAGATCGAAGCGGCGCTGCTGGCCGCGCGGGTCGACGAGGCTCATAAAAAGCCCTCGGTCGAGACCTTCTTTCACGCCGTTTGCCTCAGCGAGGGTGGCGCCCGCTGGGTCGGCCACGCGCATCCGCTATCGGCCAACCGGATCCTGTGCAGTCGGCTCGGCGCTAGGCCGTTTCTGGGACACCTGTTTCCCGACGCCGTGGTCGTTTGTGGCAAGGCGCCCGCCGTTGTCCCTTACGTCGATCCCGGCTTTGCTCTGGCCAAGGCGGTCCGCGCCGAACTCGCGCGCTACCAAGGCGTTTATGGCGAGCCGCCCAAACTCCTGCTGCTGGAAAATCACGGCGTCACTGCCCTCGGTAACAGCGCCACAGAGGTCATGAACATCCTGCTGATGGCGGATAAGTGGGCGCGCATCCTGTGGGGGAGCTATGCGCTCGGCGGGCCCAGCTATCTACCTACCGCCGACGTCGAGCAGCTCGACCGTCGGCTGGATGAGCAACACCGGCGCCGCGAGCTGGTGCGGGGGGGCGGGGCCGATGGGTGAGGTCGGCAACTTTCTGGCCGTCGATCTGGGTGCCTCCGGCGGGCGCGTGCTCCAAGGCCGCTTCGACGGCGCACGCTTTAGGCTGGCTGAGCTGCACCGCTTCGGCGCTCCTGGCGGGGTAACTTTTTTTGCGATGCCGGCGGGGCGCCGAGGAGTTCGCTCCTGTCGGGTAAGCGCAGAAACTCCTAAGGCGCTGATCTACGGCCCACTGCCCCACTAGAGGCTTACGCCTGGACCGCTGTAGCCTTGTTAAGCCGCTTGGCCAGGCGCGACTTCTTGCGGGCCGCGGTGCGTTTGTGTATGGTCGAACCGGCGGCGGCCTTATCTATCAAGCTGACGGCCACGCGCTGGTACTTAGACGCTGCCCCGTCGCCTGACTCTGCCGCCACCACTGCCTTTTTGGTAAAGGTGCGGATCGCGCTCTTGCGTGAGCGATTGACCAGGCGTTTCTGTTCCGACTGGCGATGATGCTTCATCGCCGACCTGTTGCGAGCCATAGTCCTCCTTGCTGCGCGAAGCAGCCGTAACAGCGTAGCATACCAGCCGCCGGCGGGGCAACCTCAGTAAAAGACGGTGCGCGTCCGGTGGCGCGGTAGCACCTTATAGCGCGCCTCCTGGCCCCGGTTCCAGAGCAGGATATCGAGCTGCTGAGCCGTGACAGCCGAGCCGCCCTGCCGCAACACCGCCACCAGCATCTCGACGGCGTGGACGGCTACCGCGCGGATCTCGATCTCCGGCAGCGAACCGGCCTCGAGCAGCTCACCGCGCGCGATCCGGGCCGCCAACTCCTCGTCATAGTCGAGCAGGCCATCGACGCGCAGCACGTGCGGCACCAGGTTGTCAGCAAAGATGGTGAGCGCGGCCAGATCGTCAAAGCACCCATAGCCCTGCCCGCCAAACGCCAGCGCCAGGTCAGAAGCGGCAATCTGCGCCCGCTTGTAAAAGGGGACGCGCAGCCCTTGATAGTCGCTCACGTCCTGAAAGTAGGGCATCGGCAAGAGCAGTTTTACCAGCCGCTCGGCGGAATGCTCAGCGGCAGCGACCAGGGCTGTGAAGCTGCCGCCGAAGCGCTCGAGCAGGTAGCTACCCAGGTCGTTAAGGGCCTGAGTGAAAAGCCGCATCAGCGGCAGCCCAGCCGTATGAGTTTGGCCGAACATAGCGGCGCAGCGCTCGACGCTTAAGTCGCGCAGCGCCTCGGCTGAGAGCGGGCCGTGACCCTCAAAAACCTCTTTTAAGGACAGGGCGACGGTAAAGTACCCCGACAGGCCGGGGCGCTTATTAAGCTGCGGGAAGTAGCCCGAGCCAAAATTGATCGCATCGAGGGTGAGGATATAAGCAGCTGTAGCCTCGGGCGGACCCAGATAGTGATGACGGGTGTCGTAGCTAGGCTGCAAGCGCTCCAGCGGCAACGCCCGGGCATAGTCGGCTAAGCGCTCCTGGTTAAGCCGCACGAAGCGGGCGCGCCGGGCCACCTCGGCGCAGGCGTGGCGGATCTCGGCCAGCAGCATTACGCGGGCTTAACTACCACGCGGCGGTTGCGCCCCTCACCGTCAGACTCGCTGATTACATGTGGGTCATCGGCCAGGGTGACGTGAATGATCCGCCGCTCTGCCGGGCTCATGGGGTCAAGCTCAACCGCAAAGCCGGTCTTGCGCGCGCGCGCCGCCGCCTGCCGGGCAATTTTGCGCAGCCGCTCATCGCGGCGAGCCTTGTAACCGCCCACATCGACGGTTATGCGGCCGCGGTGCTCGCTCTCTTCTAAGTTCACCACCGCGTTGGTGAGGTACTCCAAGGCTGCCAAGGTGCGCCCACCCCGACCGATAATTTTGCCGGGGTCGCCGCCGTAAATGTTGGCTTGGATGCCGCCTTCCACCGCCTCGACTTCCACCGCATAGGCCGGGTCGAGATGGAGCAGCAGGTTGACCAGAAAGGTCTCGCAGCGCTCAATGGCTGAGCCTGTTACTACCAGCGACAGCCGTCCCTCTTCGACCACCGGCTCGGTGGCCGCCTCGGGAGCGCTAAAGACCTCTCTTTCGGCAGTGTCGATACCAAGGTTGGCGAGGTAAGCGTCTAAGTCCTTATCAGCCATAGCATCCCTCAGGTAGCGGCTGCCTGTGCCGCTACGCTACGTTGAATGAGATAGTGTTGGCCAACCTGCACCAGCATTGAAACAACCCAGTATAACGTAACGCCAGCCGGAAATGCGAAGATGAAGAAAACGAACACCAGGCTAATCATCAGCTGCATCCGGAACGATTGGGGATTGTCCTTGGCCATGATGTAGGCCTGACCCACCATCACCCCGACATAAAGTATCGGCAGAATAAAAAACGGATCGGGTAGCCCTAGGTCAGGGATCCACAAGAAGCCCTCGCCGAATTCGAAGTTGGTAAAGATGCGCCACAGGATGATAAAAATCGGCATCTGTAAAAAGATCGGTAGACAGCCGGCAGCCGGATTGACCCCGGCCTCCTGATAGAGTTTCATCGTCTCCTGAGTGAGCTTTTCGCGATTATCCTTGTATTTCTTCTGCAGCGCTTGGAGCTTGGGCTGCAGCTGCTGCATCCCCACCATCGACCTGGTCTGGACAGTAATCAGCGGCCAGACCAGCACCCGAAAGAGCAAAGTTAACACGATAATGGACAGCCCCCAACCGCCCACCACCTGATGGATGGCCTCTAATACCCAGACGATGCCAAGCGAGAGCTGGCCCATCAAGTTGGGCCGAAACAGTCCTGGCAAGGCCAGCAGGCCCTCTTGATGAAAGCGGATCAGCTCGTTAGGGCCGCCATAGAACTGCAACTCAAAGCGCGCCGCCTCTGCCTCCGGTGGCAGTGTGCGGGTCATGGCGATGCGCCCCGGCGGGAGTGACAGCGCCGCCAGTTCGCCAGCCAAGCCGAGCGCAGGGCGCAGGATCAGCGCGTAACCGGTGTTATGGTCGTTACTCTGGAATGAGATGTAATCAGGGTTAACTATCGGCTGCGGTAACGGATTGGCCCAAAAGGAGCCGGCCTGGCCGATCTTAATTACCGGCGCAGCCTCCCGCGCAATGCCCGGCACGGCTACAGCCAACTGCACCGGCGCCTCCCGCGGCTCCTCGCCTTGATAGCGCACTGTAAGCGACAGGTCCATGGCAATACGGTTGGCGTAGACCCGCACTTCGCGCTCAACCAGATAGTCACCTAGCCGGTAGCTGAATACCCCCCGGTAGGTGTTCTCGTCAAGTCGCTGCCAAGCTCCAGTAGGCTGCTCCGGAACTAGATACTCCTCGTTGATTAACAGCGCCAATCCTGGCAGCACAGCCCGCATCGGAATCAGATTCACATGACCATCGAGATAATAAGCGCCCCCGAAGTCCTGCCCGCGCTGCAAGCCTTTGGCAAATAGCGCCACTATCTCGCCGGCGGCATTGAACACGGCATCATAGCCCTTGGTGGTAAGCAGCGTTAGCTCGGCACCCTGCTGAAGACACCAGAACGAGGTGGCATCCTGTGCGCACAGCTCAGCCAGGCGCTGCGCATCGCGGAAATCCTGTGCGCTAAAGGGGGTGATTTCGAACTCAACCCGCGCCCAGGCCAGCGAGCTTAGGAGCACCAGACTTATCAACAGTATACGGGTAATCAAGATTCCTCCAGCATAGCTTGGGGGTGCGCCCGCCTGGGCGGAACGGGGTCGAAGCCGCCAGGGTGGAAGGGGTGACACTTAAGCAGCCGCCACACAGCTAACCCTAAGCCAAGAAGCGCACCGCGCTGACTGACTGCCTCCACAGCGTAAGCGCTGCAAGTCGGATAAAAGCGGCAGGTTGGCTGCGGCTTAAGTGGCGACAGCACGCGCCGATAAAACCGTAGCGGGGCCAGCAGCAAGCGTTGCCCCAGCGAGAGCTTCATAATAGCTTTCCTTTCTTAAGCGCCCCGCGCAAATCCCTGGCCAGCTGTTGGTAGTCAGCCTGGGCCGCTTCGGGTTTGGCCACCACCAACAGCTCGGCCGCCGTCCTAGACCACTCCGGTCCGCTCAGCAAGGCGCGCAATGCCTCGCGCAGGCGCCGCCTAACCCGGTTTCTGAGCACAGCCTTACCCACTTTCTTGCTGACCACAATACCTACCCGTACCCCCTCTTCGCGACCGGGCAACCAACGAACACCTACGGTAGCAGCGTGGCCCGTCCGTCCCCGGCGCAGGCGCTGGAAGGCAGCATCGCCCCTAAGGGAGCGCAGGCCAGGGCTTAAGCGTCGGAGACCGAGAGGCGGCTGCGGCCCTTGGCGCGGCGGCGCTTGATCACATTGCGGCCCGCCGCCGTTTTCATGCGGGCGCGAAAGCCGTGCGTCTTGGCGCGCTTGCGCCGATTCGGTTGGTAGGTGCGTTTCACGGTTCACTCCTTTTAGCATAGCGCTTGAGGTTAGCTAGGTGGTAAGGCTTGCATGAAAACAAGCCGTAAGATGCTATCACAGATCGCCCTGGCCGGGTAGAGGTTCGAGGGCTCGAGCCATCGCCAATAGCCGCACGTCACCAAGTGCCGGCGCCAACAGCTGCACGCCGCAGGGCAGGCCGTCCTCGGCTAGCCCGGCTGGCACGCTCAGCGCGGGCAGGCCCGCCAAGTTCGCCAGCACGGTGTTGAGGTCATCAAGATACATCGCCAGCGGGTCGACTTTCGCTCCCAGCGGATAGGCGGGGGTGGGCGAGGTCGGGGTGAGCAGCACGTCAAAGCGGGTGAAGGCTTGGTTAAGCTCATCAGCAATCAGCCGCCTGACCTTGAGCGCCTTGCCGTAGTAAGCGTGGTAATAACCGGCTGAGAGGGCGTAGGTACCCATCAAGATGCGCCGCCGCACCTCGGCGCCAAAGCCCGCTCCGCGCGAGCGCTGCATGACCGCGGCCTGCCCTAGCGCGTTGTCCCCTATCCGCGAGCCAATTAGCATCCCGTCAAAGCGGGCCAGGTTGCTGCTGGCTTCAGCAGTAGCCACCAGGTAGTAGGCCGCAATGCCGTAGCGGGCACTCGGCAGCGACACCTCGCCAAGCTCCGCGCCCAGCTCGCTTAGCTCGGTCTTAACGCGCGCTAGCGCCGCGCGCACCCCAGGGCTGTTGCCCTCGTTGGACAGCTCAGCCACGACCCCGACCCGCAGCCCCGCTAGGCTGGGTTTGGCTTCGGCTTGGGCGTTAAACTCGGAAGGGTCCTGGGCTAGCGTGGTGGCATCCAGCGGGTCAACTCCGGCCATCACCGCCATGGCCAGCGCCACATCCTGGCTGCTCTGGGCCAGCACTCCGACCTGCTCGAGCGAGCTAGCAAAGGCGATCACGCCGTAGCGCGAGAGCCGCCCGTAGGTGGGCTTAAAGCCCAACACGCCGCAAAAGCTGGCCGGTTGGCGCACCGAGCCGCCGGTATCGGTGCCCAAAGCCAGCGGCACCACCCCGGCTGCCACTGCTGCCGCTGAGCCACCTGAGGAGCCCCCCGGCACGCGGCTAGCATCCCAGGGGTTCTTGGCCGGACCGAAGTAGGACCGCTCGTTACTGCTCCCCATCCCAAACTCATCACAGTTGCTCTTAGCGATGACCACCGCCCCGGCCTGCTCGAGCCGCCTGACCACCGTGGCGCTGTAAGGCGGCACGAACTCGGCCAAGCTGGCGGAGGCCGCCGTCGTGCGCAGCCCGGCGGTGCAGATATTGTCTTTGACCACTATCGGCACCCCCGCCAAGGGGCCCAGCTCCTCACCCGCTTGGCGGCGCGCATCAAGCTCACGGGCGCGGCCTAGGGCCGCCTGGTGGGCGATGGTGATGAACAGGTTGAGATCAGCCTGGGCTTCGGCACGCTCAAGTGCCTCAATGGTAACCTCCTCGGCACTCACGCGGCCTGTGCGCACATACTCAGCAAGGCTAGCAGCAAGCATCCTGGTAGTATACCGCAGCCAAGTGTGAACTGTTTCGTCCCGCACGAACTTCCCCAATCGCTATAATCAAGCCATGACGCGCGCGGCCACCCCACCAACCTCCGGCACCCGGGTACACATTGCGGGCGCTACCCAGCCCGGCCGGGTGCGAGCTATCAACCAGGACAGCGTGTTCGTGGACCGCCTGGCGAGCGGCGTGCTGGCGGTAGTGGCTGATGGCATGGGCGGCCACAACACCGGCGAGGTAGCCAGCCAGAAGGCGATAACCATCATCAGCCGCGAACTGGCCACCGGCTGGGTGCATCCGCCTATCGCTATTGCCAAGGCGGTGCAAGCCGCCAATCTGGAGATCTACGACTACGCCCACCAGCACCCTGAGCACCAGGGTATGGGAACTACCCTAACCATAGTGCTGATCGATGATCAGGTGGGGCTAGTAGGCCATATCGGCGACTCGCGAGCCTACTTAATCCGCGATGGCACCATCGCGCAGCTAACCCAAGATCACAGCTGGGTCGCCGATCGGGTACGGCAAGGCGTGCTGACCGAGGACGAGGCCAAGCGCCACCGCTGGCGCAACGTGATCACCAACGCGCTGGGGGCGCTGCCCGAGATCAAGCTTGACATCGACCACTTTACGGTGCGCTCCGGCGACCGGATACTGGTGTGTAGCGACGGCATCAGCATGTTGCTTAGCGACGCACAGCTCCTGGAGATAGTCAGCCGCTACCCGCCAGAGGAAGCTGTTAGCCGGCTGATGCAGCGCGCCAACGAGCGCGGCAGCCCTGACAACCTCTCGGCCATCGCCCTCTTTGTCGAGCAGGTCGAGGTGCGCCCCAAGCCCTACGCCTTACCGAGCAAACCGGCCTCGGTCGAGCTGCGCGGCACGCTGAGCGGCATTCGCCAGGTAGCGGAGGCCTATCCAGCCCAGGATTGGCTGTCCCGACTGCGCCGCCAGAGCTGGTACCCCTACCGCTTCTGGCTGGCGGCCTGCGGCGCACTGCTGCTGCTGTTCGTCTATTTTGGCCTTTTCTAGCCCCTAAGGGAGAGGCTTTTTCTCATGGCTAGCGGCAACGATCTCCCCACTAACGATCTCCTCACTAGGGTGCTAAACCGCGATGAGCGCGCGCTAGCCAGGGCTATCAGCCTGCTGGAGAGCAGCCGTGGCGAGGGCCAGGCGCTGCTGCGGGCAGCGCGACCCCAAGCCGGCCGGGCGCGCTTAATCGGCATTACTGGCGCGCCGGGGAGCGGCAAGAGCACGCTGACCGATAAGCTGATCGGGGTGGCTCGAGCCGCCGGGGAGCGAGTAGCGGTCTTAGCGGTAGACCCGACCAGCCCTTTCTCGGGCGGGGCGATCCTGGGTGACCGCATCCGGATGCTGCGCTGGCATCAAGACCGGGCGGTCTTTATCCGCTCGATGGCCACCCGCGGGCATTTGGGCGGCTTAGCGGCCTCGACCCTGCAAGCGGCAACGCTGCTCGATGCCAGCGGGTTCGACACTATCTTCATCGAGACCGTCGGGGTTGGCCAGTCGGAGGTGGAGATCGCCGCCGTAGCCGATACCACGGTGGTGGTGCTGACGCCCGGTCAGGGCGATGGGGTGCAGGCTTTTAAGGCCGGGATCATGGAAGTAGCCGATATCTTCGCCCTCAACAAGTACGATCAGCCGGGCGGGCCTAAACTGCAACGCGAGGTGCAAGCGGCGCTCGAGCTCGCCCCCGCTGCCGGCTGGTTGCCGCCGCTGGTCCCGACCGTGGCCACCGATGGCACCGGCATTGCGGAGCTAGCCGCGCACATCGCCGAGCACCGCGCCTATCTGGCGCAAAGCGGGCTGGGGCAGCGCCGGCTCTCCCGCGCTCGGCTCGAGCTAGCCACCCTGCTGACCGCGACCCTGCGCCAGCGGCTGATGGCCCGCGACGACACCTGGCTCGAGGCGGCTTGGCTGAGCGAGCTGACACCCGAGGCGTTGATTGCCAAGCTGCTAGACTAGCTTATGATCCATGCCGTCTATCCCGGTAGCTTCGACCCACTGCATAACGGTCACGTCGATCTGATACGGCGCGCTAGCGGCATCTTCGACCGGTTAACGGTAGCCGTGCTGCACAATCCGCTCAAGGACAGCGCCTTGTTTACAGTTAGCGAGCGCCTCGAGATCCTCGCCACCGCCACCAAAGGGCTCCCCAACGTCAAGTGCGACAAGTTCGAGGGGTTGCTGGTAGCGTACATGAGCACCCTTGGAGCGCGGGTCATCGTCAAGGGCCTACGCGCTATCTCTGATTTCGAAGTAGAGTTGCAGATGGCCCACCTCAACCGCCAGCTCAACCCCCAGGTCGAAACCACCTTTATCATGACCGCTACCCGCTGGTCTTACCTATCAAGCTCGCGAGTGCGGGAGCTAGCCAGCCTCGGCGCCGATGTGAGCAGCCTAGTCCCTCAGGCCAGCCTGGACGCACTGCAAAGCAAGTTTGCCCCGTAGCTAGCCTTACCGGCAGTAGGCCGCTAGCTATCTATACTGAGCGGCGGGCACGAAAGGGAGCTATGTCCTACTTACTTCGCGGCCTGGCCGCAGGCGGAGGCCTGCGCATCATCGCCGCCGATACCACTAGGCTGGTCGCGGAAGCGGCCAGGCGTCACCAGACCAGCCCTACCGCCAGCGCTGCGTTAGGCCGCACCTTAACCGGCGCGCTGACGCTTGCCCACGTGCTGCTTAAGAACCCGCGAGACCGCGTAACGCTGCGCTTGCGCGGCGGCGGCCCGCTGGGCGGGGTGATTGCCGATGCCGGTTTAGATGGCACCGTGCGCGGCTACGTTACCAACCCCGAGGTCTATCTGCCGCCCCGTAGCGACGGCAAGCTCGATGTCGGTGGGGCACTCGGCCCCGGCGGCGACCTCCAAGTGATCCGTGCCCACGCGCCCTACGGCGACCCCTACAGCAGCAGCGTGCCGCTGGCAAGCGGCGAAATCGCTGAGGATATCGCCGTCTTTTTAGCGCAATCCGAGCAGATCGCCTCGGCGGTGCTACTAGGCGTCTACCTTGAAGAGGAACGGGTAACGCGAGCCGGCGGCGTGCTCCTCCAGGCGCTCCCCAGCTGTGACGACGCAGCGCTGGCACTACTGGAAGCCAATGTTCGGGCCTTTCAATTGACCGAGGCTATGGCGCACCGCTCGCTGCTGGAGATCCTTGAGGAGCTCTGTTGGGGGCTGGAGTTTATCCCGCTAGAGACCGCTCTCCCGCTGTCGTTTCACTGCCGCTGTAGTGAGCAAAAGGCGCTTACGGCCATCGCCTACTTCAGCCCCGCCGAACGCGAGGCGATGATCGCTGAGGACGGCGGCGCTGAGGCCGTCTGCCACTGGTGTGGCGAGAAGCGCTGGCTGACCCCGGAGCAGCTTCGCAGCATCAGCCGCGAGGAGCTCCGCTGCCCCGACTGCAGCACCCTGTGGTACCGCCAGGGCCAGCAGACGATCATTCGCGAGCAGGAGCTCTGCGCCTGTGGCCGCGCCGTGAAGCTGCCAAACTAAGGCGCGGCACGGCAAGATTTTGCTCCTTCTCCGGCGCAGCGTTAGAGTAGCAGCATGAGTCCACGTCTGCTGGTCACTCTGCTCGGACTAAGTGTGCTGTGGGGGTCGGCATTCCCCCTGATCAAGGTGGGGTTGGAAGGTTTCTCGGCCACCAACCTGACGCTATTGCGCTTTCTGGTAGCCTCGGCCAGCTTCGTCCCCTATCTGCTAATAACGCGCCAGCGGCTAATGCCCGCTCGAGCTGACCTGCCCTCGTTCTTGCTGCTGGGGTTACTGGGAATCACCATCTACCATTTGGCGCTGAACTACGGTTCGCTTCATGTCAGCGCCGGCGCTGCCAGCCTGATCATCGCTACCGCTCCGGCGATAACCGCGGTGGTGGCGCTCTTCTGGCTCGGTGAGCGCCTGCCCCCGCTAGGCTGGCTCGGCATCAGCGCCGCCTTTGTGGGAGTAGCCATCATCGCAATCGGCGACGACCCGCAGCCCGGTTTCAACCCCTACGCCCTTTTGGTCCTGCTCTCTTCGGTGGTAACGGCCTTCTTCGTGGTGCTGCAAAAGCGCCTGCTCGCCAAGTACGGCGCGGTGGAGATAACCGCCTTTGCCACCTGGAGCGGAACCGCCCCCCTGTTGGTCTTTCTGCCTAGCCTCCCGGCCGACCTCGCCACTGCCGGTACAGCATCTATCTGGGCTGCGGTCTACATCGGACTGTTCCCTGCCGCAGTGGCCTATGCGCTCTTTGCCCACGCCCTCTCGCAAGCGCCGGTCACACTGGTCACGGCCTTTCTCTACGGCGTGCCGGTATTCAGCCTACTCTTTGCCTGGCTGCTGCTCGGCGA
>JAGXSO010000016.1 GCA_018333775.1 Truepera sp. | reverse complement strand
CGGCGCTGCGGGCTGCCCTTTAGGGCGGGGGTTCGATTTTTCTTGCGCAGCACCTTGCGGCCTTTGCGCAGCAGCTGGTTGACCGTCGGCAGAACCATCACTCCCTTGCACCTTCCGCCTTTTGGCGGAGCGAGTTGTCTTAGGGCCGTTTCCCTTTCAAACGCCGCTACTTTAGGGCGCACACGAAAACCTACCCCCAGACTCATCGTTGTGAGCCGGGGGGACCCAAACTCGTCTATTGTACACGCCGCTCCGCGATAAATCAAGCGCGCGAGCCCTCCCAGCTAATGTGAATGATCTAACCACGCCTGCTGGCGATTTCATCGAAGATAGCGGGTAAGGTGTCGGTCTCGCCATTCGCAAAACGTGGACGCAACCGTGTCGGAGCGTGTAGAGTGGTGCCAATGGCACCATTGTTTCGTCCGGGCAGCGCCTGGCGGCTAACAGGTCGACACGATGGTCGCAGGGAGGGACACCGTGCGCATAGTGCTGCTCGCTTTGCTGGCTAGTCTGGGGTCGCTGGCTCCGGCACAGGGCCTCAACGCCATGATCTTCTATCAACAGTGTCTCCGTTTCGAGGCCGGTGGTGACCTTGAGACCGCCCGCCAGAGCTGTCTTAATGCCCTCCAGCT
The DNA here is from genome assembly GCA_018333775.1 of Truepera sp. The sequence continues at coordinate 2,890 of JAGXSO010000016.1, read as the reverse complement.
CAACCCGCAACTGAGCGACGCCCAACTGGCGCTAGCGCGCATCGAGATAGCGCTCGGCAACCTGGGTCAGGCCGAAATCCGGCTCAGAGCGCTGCGCCAAGGAGGTGGCGCTGAACCCATCGTGCTGCTGGCTGATATCGCCTTGCGCCAAGGCCGCCTAGCCGATACCGAGGCGTTGCTGCGGGAGGCTGACCGACGGTTGCAGCAGCAATATAGTCTAGAGCTTGACGGCAAGCGCCACTTCTTAGCCGGCAACCTCGCCAAGCGGCGCGGCGATGTTGGCCGGGCGCTGCAGCACTATCAGGCAGCCATTGAAACCGATGTGCTCAGGCTCGAGTACCGCCTGGCCGATGCCACGCTGCGCCTGCGGCTAGGCGATGCCGAGGGAGCACGCCGTGAGCTAGAAGCCTTTTTGCAGCTTACCGGCAACCGCGACCCTAAGCTGCTGGCCCTACTGGGGCGGATCCACTGGGCACAGAGCAACATGGCGGGGGCTATCGACTACCTCAAGGCAGCGGCGGGCGCCCGGACACTGCGTGAGCGCGGCGAGTTACAGCGTGATCTGCGCGACTTGGCGCTTGTCTACTACAGCCAAGGCGACCTGCGCAGCGGCCATCTGGCCTTGCGCACAGCGCTGAGGCACGGCAACCTGTTAGCCAACCTGCTGTCAAGTAGCCTGCTCTGGCTCCTGGTGTTGCTGGCAGTAGTGGCTATGCAGCTTATCGGTGAAAGCCGTATCGAGCCGACCAGCGCTGTGGAAGTCGTTGAAGGGCCTGAGCCCTGGAGCGTAGGAGACGTCTATCGCACGCTCCTGCTAGGCCTCCTGGGGGCCGGCTTGATCAGCTTGGGCTACAGCTACCTGGTCTACCACAACCCCCTGGCGATCGTGACCCCGCTCCAGTCGAATACGGTGCGAGCGATCTTCCTAATCGCCCTGGCCATCATGCTCAGCCTGCTAAGCATCTGGCGAGTGCAGCGCAACCGTTGGGATGCGATGGAGGTGCTAATTGGCCGCTCTCACGGCATCCCGCTAGGGGTGCTGATCGGCCTCGGCCTGCTCGGTGTCACGCTACTCTACCTGGCCTACGCACCACCAGTACCGTGGTTAGGGAGTTTCTATCTCAATTTTGCCCAGCTCACTCCGACCTTGCTTGGGGCGGTCGTAGTGTTGCCTCTGCTCGAGCTGTTCTTCCGCTCCTTTGCTCTCCCGCCGATGCTGCACCGCTACGGCGCCAGTTTGGCCATCGCTATCAGCACAGGTCTCTACGCGCTGCTGCTAGGCTCGCCCCTAGTGCTGTTGCTTATCGCCGGGGCGGCACTTGGTGAGGGGTTCCGGCGCACTGGGAGCGGTCTAACACCGCTCATCGCGCAGTGGGTATTCTATCTCGGCCTGATCATGGTCACTACCTTCAGCGGCTGGAGCCGGGCACTGTTTCTGTAGTCAACGCCGAAGGCGGTTGCTTGGCTTAGCCGTCAAGTCTCATAGTTCAGAATCTATCTGATTAGTCAGGCTTTCACCTGTTAGCCACTACGCCCCGCGCCTGAGTGGTGCGCCTATAATGATCTACAGAGCCCTCTAGCCCTTACTTCGTCGCAGGCTCCGTCAACTGAGACGCACGACCGTTATCGCGTTAAGCGCTTCTGGGTATCGTCACGGGGGACAGGACAACTCTCGCTAGTCCGGCAGGGCGCTCTGCCGAGCAGAATCAGTACCTCGCTGCGAGCAGCTTTGGCACTTGGCGCTCTTAAGTCTAAAGTTAAGGAGGCATCGCTACATGGACAAGGATCAAAGCAGCGCTTTTGAGCACCTGATCAAGGCCGATCGCGCCGCCCGGGAAGAGAGCCTGTGGCGCGGCACGTTCATCGAGTATCTCGAGCGGGTCAAAGAGGATCCGAGCATCCCCAAACTGGCCCATGCCCGCCTCTATGACATCATCACCAAGCCGGGCCTCCGCGACATCCTGGAGACGTCCGACGAGCCCACCAAGAAGCTCTACCAGGACCAGCCCTTAAAGGTCTACCGGTTCTTTGAAGACGAGTTCTTCGGCATCGAAAAGGCCCTGGCCCAGATCGTGCGCTACTTTCACGCCGCGGCCTTAAAGGGCGAAGAGAGCCGCCAGGTGCTCTACTTAATGGGGCCGGTGGGCTCGGGCAAGAGTTCGCTGGTCGAAAAGCTCCACCGCGCCTTGGAGGAGTCCGATCCCTTCTACGCCATCGCGGGCTGCCCGATGCACGAGGAGCCTTTGCACCTAATCCCACGCCATCTGCGCAAGGAGTTCGAGAAGATGCTGCTGGTGCGCATCGAGGGCGACCTCTGTCCGGTCTGCCGCTTTAGGCTCGAGCATGACCATAGCGGCCGCTACGAAGAGGTGCCCGTCATTACCAAGCGCTTCTCCAAACGGCAGCGCATCGGCATCGGGGTGGTGCCGCCGGTCGACCCCAACAACCAGGACACCTCAGTCTTGATCGGCTCGGAAGATATCTCCAAGCTCGACCAGTACTCCGAGGGCGATCCGCGCGTGCTGGACTTAAACGGCGCCTTAAACGTCGGCAACCGTGGCATTGTCGAGTTCATCGAGGTCTTCAAGAACGAGACCGAGTACCTGCACGCCATGATCACCGCTACCCAAGAGAAGGTGATACCGGCGCCCGGCCGGCACGGCATGGTCTATGTCGACACCTGCATCGTGGCGCACTCCAACGAGGCCGAGTGGCAGAAGTTTAAGGCCGATCACACTAACGAGGCGATTCTGGACCGCATCGTGGTCATTAAGGTGCCTTACAACCTGCGGCTCTCCGAAGAGGTCAAGATCTACGAGAAGATCCTAGCGCGCAGCGACTTTAAAGCCCACATTGCCCCGCACACGCTTAAGGTCGCCTCGATGTTCGC
>JAGXSO010000015.1 GCA_018333775.1 Truepera sp. | reverse complement strand
TCGGGCGGTAACCACCCGCCACAATCTGCTTTTGCGCTCGAGGATGACCACTAGCAAGCGGCCACCTTCGGTCTTGCCGATGAGGCCGACGTTGCCGCTGTGAGCGGGAAAAGGAGTACGTGCGCGATCGGTCGCGGCCTCTTCGGCTTCGAACGGTTCGACACCGTGGTTGGCGATGTGGTCTATGTTGGCGTCATCCCACTCGAATTCCATCCTGATAGTATTATATACCGACAAGTGTAGGTACAGCACAGCACTTCGCGCAGCATCAGCGAAGTGCTGATGTCGTTCACGCCCTCTTTGTTAGGCCTTGATCGTCCCCCACGAGCCGTCCTTAGGCAGCGCTTCCTCGGCGGCTCGAGCCGCATAGCCGGTCTGCAACCCCATCATGTGGGAGAGTTTGAGCATGAACACCAACGTATCCAGGTCGCCGATTTCAAGGCACTCGCGCATGAAGGCCTCAACCCCCTGCGGCAGGTTGATGGCGTCGATCTGGGCGCCGTGCTGCTCACGCACCTGCCGGATAAAGGCCGCAATGAGGTCTTTACTCATGGCGCAAAAGCCAGGCGACAATCGCCTCGGCGGTGCCGAGGTTAGTAGCCAAGGGAATGTTATGCACGTCACAGATACGCAGTAGCGCCGAAACATCCGGTTCGTGTGGCTGGGCGGTTAAGGGGTCGCGGAAGAAGATCACCGCCAGGACCTGCCCTTCGGCAATACGCGCCCCGACCTGTAGGTCGCCACCCTCGGGGCCGGAGCGGAGGCGCTCGACCTTGAGCTTGGCTTTATCGGCCAGCACGCTGCCGGTGGTGTAAGTGGCGATCAGCGGGAATTTGCCGAGCACGTCCGCGTGGTCTCTGGCAAAGATCGCCAAGTCGAGCTTTTTCTTGTCGTGAGCGATTAGCGCGACGGCTTTCATGAACTAAGTGTACCAGCTAGCGGCAGGCTTTACCGTCGCCACCCGGTAAGGCGCCATCCTCCACCTGTTGCCCAACTGCTGCAGGCGCTTGTGCCAGGACCGGCGACTCGGTAAGGTAGAGCATGAAGACCGATCCGACCGGGGCCTTTGAGGCTGAAGAGAACCCCTATCTCACCCCCAACCCCAACCACATCTACGCTAACGAAACCAAGTGGAACTTGGCGCGGGACATGCTCGAGCGCTACACCGGCACCGCGCCCGAAGGCTTCCAGAAACAGATCGTGCTGACCAATTTTGCTCACTACCTCGAGCGCTTCAAAACGCTGTACGGCGACAGCCAGTCACGCGGCTCGGCCATGAGCGCGGTCCACAGCCAACGCAAGGGGGTGTCGATTATTAACTTCTCCATCGGCTCACCCACTGCTGCCCTGATCATCGAGCTGCTAGCTACCGCCGAGCCCAAGGCGGTGCTCTTTCTGGGTATGTGCGGCGGCCTGCACCGCTCGCTTGAGGTCGGTGACTTTATCCTGCCGACGGCGGCCATTCGCGACGAGGGCGCCTCGCAGCACCACATGCCGCCGCAGGTGCCTGCTCTGCCCACCTTCAAGGTGCAGAAGTTCGTGTCGCAGATTATCGTCGAACAGGGGCGCGACTACCGCACCGGCGTGGTGCACACCACCGACTACCGCTTCTGGGAGTTCGACGAAAAGTTCAAGGCCCAGCTCTACGAAGAGCGGGCGCTAGCGATCGACATGGAGACGGCCACGCTGTTCTCGGTCGGCTTCGCCAGCAAGGTAGCCATCGGCGCGCTGCTGCTGGTGTCGGACTTGCCGCTTAAGAAGGGCGGCATCAAGACCAAGGCCAGCGCCGACCAGGTTTTTTCCGCCTTCACCGACTTGCACCTTGATATCGGCATCCAGGCCATGAGCGAGATCGCCGAACGGGGCGAGCATATCCGCCACTACCGCTGGTAGGGACTTTTGCCTCTAGCGCCACGGTCATAGCTGTGCTGGTGTCCCGCCAACAGCATTGTCGGGCGAAGCCTTGAGGGGACGTGTCCCTGTCTCTTGAAGCTACGGCGCCGGTGCCGGTTATAGCAACCCCAGCAGGTGGCGCCGTAATGGTCGGGCGAAGCCTTATGGTCGGGCGAAGCCTTATGGTCGGGCGAAGCCTTATGGTCGGGCGAAGCCTTATGGTCGGGCGAAGCCTTGTCGTTGCTGGGCGTGGAGATAGCTGCACCACAGCCACAAGTACTGCCATCTAACTAGCGGCCTGCTTTAGGCGTTTACCGCGGAATCAGCGGCTCACCGGTAATCCTGCCCCCTGCCAGGCTATCATCCCACCCTCGACGTTGCGCACGTCACGCTTACCCGCTGCGACCAGAATCTGGCTGGCCGTGACCGAGCGATTACCGGAGCGACAGATGACGTAAAGCGGCTTGTCCTGGGGGAATTCGCCAACCCTGGCTGCTAACTGCCCCAGCGGGATGAGAATAGCACCTGGTACGTGCCCTGCCGCAAACTCCCAGGGCTCTCGCACGTCAAGGACCAGGCGGCTTTCACCGGTGCCCGCCAGGTCGTGTACCGAAACGTTCTGGTAGTTAGGGGTCTCGCGGCTGGCCCCTACTAGCGCGTCACCAGTAGCGCCCTGGTAGTTGCCAGGGCCACAACCTGCCAGCAACAGCACAGCCAGTATCAGTAAACTCAGCCTAATCATGCTTGATCCCTCCAGCTAGCAACTCGGTCATAGTAATCGTATTCAGCCATCAAGTAGCCCTCCATAGGCGACATCCTACTTAAGCAGGTCCAGGTCATGTACGGCATGAGCCAGCGACGGGTAGGTCACCTGTCGCCCGAACCGCTGCTGCCAACCGGCTTTGGCCACCAAATCGCGCACCTGTCCTTTCATGGCGGCGATACGGATGGCGATGCCGAGCTTCGCCAAGTCGTCGATCAGCTCTGCCAGCGTGCCGACTGCCACGGCATCCATATCGTTGACACCGGAGAAGTCCATGACGATGTATCGCAGCTGAGGCCGCTCCGCCAAGGCGCGCCGGAAGTAAGAGTCCAAAAAGGCCATGTTAGTGAAATAGAGGCTGGCATCTACGCGCAAGATCAGCGCCTCGGGGGAGGTCACGGCGCCAGGATAGCGCCTGACATTGCGAAAGACCCGTTCCTCGGGCAAGTAGCCGAGTTCGGCGGCGTGGGGGGTGGCGCTGTGCCAGATGAACACCCCGAGCGAGAAGAGGATCCCGATAACGATCCCCGGCTCGATACCGATCAGCAGGGTGGACCCAAAGGTCAGCAGCAGCGTGAAAGCGTCGATCCGTTTAATTTTGAACAGGTGCCGCGGCTCTTTAAGGTCGATCAGCCCGATCACTGCCACTACCGCCACCGCCGCCAGCACAGCTTTGGGTAGATAGGTGAACAGCGGCGTGAAGAACAGCAGCATCAGCATAATAAGGATGGCCGTCAGGATCGAAGCTAGCGGGGTCCGAGCGCCGGCCTGGAAGTTGATCGCCGAACGCGCAAAGCCCCCCGTCACCGGGTAGCCCGAGAAGGTGGCCGCCGCCACGTTGGCCAGGCCCAGGCCGCGCAGCTCCTGATCGGCGTCGATCTTGGCCTTGACTTTGGCCGCCAGCGACTTGGCTACCGCTACCGACTCCACAAAGCCGACGAAGGCGATGGTTAGCGCGGTCGGCAGCAGCGCCTGCACTGACGCGAGGCTCAGTATGGGCAGCGCCAGGCTCGGCAAACCAGCTGGAACCTGCCCTACAATGCTGAGGCCGCGCTCATAAAGCCCTAGCAGATAGGTCAGCACAATAGCCAGCGCCATCAGCAACAGCGCGGCGGGGAAGCGCGGCCATCGCCGCTTGAAAAGGAGCAGCACCCCGATGCTAAGGAGGCCGACTAACAGCGTGAGAATATGAGCTTCGCCCAGGCGGGCCAGCGCCTCCCCCAGCAGCGGCAGCGGCGCACTGGCGGTGAGCTTGACGCCCAGCAGGTGGGTAAGCTGATTTAGCGCGATAATGATGGCCGCCGCCGAAGTAAAACCGCTAATCACCGCGTGGGATAAGAAGTTGACCAGAAAGCCGCCACGCAGGAGCCCCAAAACGAACTGAATTACCCCCACCAGCAGCGCCAGCAGCGCCGCCAGCGCCACAAACTCCGCTGAGCCGGGCTCGGCTAGCGCCCCCACCCCGGAGAGGGTCAGTATCGACACGATGGCTACCGGCCCTACCGCCAGATGGCGTGAGGAGCCTAACAGCGCATAAGCGATCAGCGGCACCGTGGCGGCATAGAGCCCGACGATGGGGGGTAGACCGGCCATCAGCGCGTAGGCCATCCCCTGTGGAATCAGCATCACTGCCACGATCAGCCCGGCGGCGAGGTCGCCGGGGAGGTCGGCCCGCCGATAGCGCCTGAGCCAGCCCCAGGCCGGGATAAAGCGTTCCACAGTTAAGGGCGTAGGTGCATCAGGGCCATTTCGACCGGCCTTCCCTGAGTTCGCCAGGCACTGGTGCCGCCCTCGAGGTTAGCGACCCTAGCACCGTCGTAACCTTCACGCAGTAGCAGTTGGGCCGCCAGGCTCGAGCGGTTGCCCGTGTTGCAAACTAGCACCATCTCGCGGTCTGTGGGCAGTTCGGCCAAGCGCGTGGCGATGCTGCCCAAGGGGAGGTTGATCGCCTCCGGCACATGACCCAGCGCGTACTCCGGCGGCTCGCGCACATCGACGGCTAGGGCACCGCGCGCCAGCCAGGCGGCAGCTTCGTCCGGCGCCAGTTGCTGATAGCCGGTAGTGGCATAGGCGGCAGCGACCGGCGCGGTATCGAGACTCAGGCCGTGCTGATACCAGGCCATGATTCCACCGTGCAAGTTGCTAAGGTTGTCCCAGCCCTGGGCCATGAGCCATGCTACCGCCTGCCCGCTGCGGTTGCCGCTGCGGCAGTAGAGCACTACCGGGCGATCTTGGGGGATCTCGCCAAAGCGCAGATCTAACTCGGAGAGTGGGATGAGCTGGGCGCCGGGGATACGCACTTGCGCAAACTCTTCTACCTCGCGCACATCGATAAAATGCACCCCTTGCGCGTGCAGCTCTTGGGCCTGTTGCGGTGATACGGCGGCGATGGTAATCATAGTGTCCTTGTTCAGTTTGGGCCTGAGTCCCGCTTAGGCGTGTACGGCCTCCTGGGTCTTGACCGCAAAGCCGTGCTCGTTCCAGGCGTTAAAACCACCCGTAAGGTTGTTGACGTTGCGGTAGCCCTCAGCCAAGAGGGCGCTAATGGCGGTGCTCGAGCGATCGCCACTACCGCAGTGGACGATTACCTGACCCTCGCGCGGCACCTTGTCAAGCTGCTTCATAATCCGCCCGGCGTGGATATTGATGGCCCCCGGGATATGCCCGGCCCGGTACTCATCAGCACCGCGCACATCGAGCACCAACGCTTGGTCTTGGTCGATAAGCGCCTTGACCTCGGCGGCTGTTACCTGCTTGACGGTCTCCAGCTCACTCGGCGCGTAACCTTCCAGGTTGGGGATATAGCCGACCACCTGATCGAGGCCGATGCGGATCAGCTCGCGCACCAAGGTCTCGATCCGCTCAGGACTGCTTAAGAGCACCAGCGGGGTGTCATAGCTGAGCAGCCAGCCCGCCCAGGTCGAGAAGCGCTTGCCGGCCGGGATATTGACCGCGCCCGGTAAGTGTCCACCGGCAAACGCCAGCTTGTCGCGGGTATCGACCAGAACGGCGCCCTCGGCGAGCTGGTGCCGGAACTGGGTAGGGGTCAGCTTGGCCGGAATCGGCACGCCGCCAAGGATGGGCATCCCGTCGCGGTTGAGTTTCTTCATCATGGCGAAGTAGGCCGGTGCTTCGGGCTGGCCTGCGAGCAGCGCCTCCACCAAGCCCGCCTCGTCGCCCGACTTAAGGTAGTCGGTCCACCAGCCATAGCGCCTCTCATAGCCGACCGTCGAGCTGGGGACCGCCCCCAAAGCCTTGCCGCAAGCCGAACCTGCACCGTGGCCGGGCCACACCTGGATATGATCGGGCAGCGTCAGGAACTTCTCCTTAAGGCTCTGATACAAGCGCTGCGCACCGGGCCGGGCGGTATCCATGATCCCCGCCGCCTCTTCGAGCAGATCCGGGCGGCCCAGGTCGCCGACAAACACGAAGTCGCCGGTCAGTATCATCATCGGGCCGGTAGCGGCGGCACCGTCGGTCACCAAGAAGGAGAGGTGCTCGGGGGTATGTCCTGGGGTATGGACGGCCTCCACGCTGATATTCCCCAACTTGATCACGTCGCCATCTTTGAGCAACTCGACCTCGAAGCCATCTAGGCCGCTGTACTTCCAGTTTTCGTCACCTTCGTCGGTAAGGTAGAGTTTGGCCCCGGTAAGCTTGGCCAGCTCGCGCGCTCCTGACAGGTAGTCGGCGTGGATGTGCGTCTCGGTGATCTTGGTGATGGTGAGCCCTTGCTGCTGGGCCTCTTCCAGGTAGACGTCCACATCGCGGCGCGGGTCGACCACCAGAGCTGTGCCGTGCGCCTGACAGCCGATCAGATACGAAGCCTGTGCCAACCCTTCATCGTAGATCTGTTTGAAGAACATATCGTTCCTTTCTTAGGGACATTCGTCCCTACTGGTAATCAAGTTTATATCCCCTATGGGTATATGTCAAGCCTTGACATTTGACACTTAATCGCTGCCAGCTCAGCGCATCTTGGATTATTAGAGACAGATATCCCAGGTAGCTATCACGAGGCTTCGAGGATCTTACGGGTCACAGCCACCTCTTGCAGGCCGGCGCCATGCCGATCATGACCGCCCAAGCAATAACGGCAGATCGCCTGGTTGCCCAGGCGATCTGCACCCCTCTCTTGGCGGAGCCGACGGGACTTGAACCCGCGACCTTCTGCGTGACAGGCAGATATGCTAACCACTACACTACGGCTCCACACGAGCCTGTCCAGGTTATAATACTCAACCGGTCCAAGAGTTGTCAACGGCGTTTTGGCCTGGTGCGCCAAAACAGCTATGAAAAACTATACCGACTGCCCACGCCCAGAACTGGCATCATATTAACAAACGCTTATGCGGCACGAAGATTATCTCTCCACCAGCAAAAGGCTTTCAGGGGCTCGAGCTGCTGCCCTGGATCCGGAGCTGGGGGCCATGGATGGAGGCGCTGGAGCCGGAGAACTTGAGGCATAAGTGGTTGGAAGAAGTCCGAGCGGGGGTTGATATGCACAGACCGAAAGAATCGGATAATCGCGAGGCCCCAGTGCAATACTGGGCTCACACCCACAAAGACCGCAGCAGGTGGCAGAGCATGCAGGAACACGCCTCCGAGGTAGCCCGTCTGGCCTCAACGAAAGCTGCCTACTTCGGCGAGTCTGAAAAAGCCCGTCTAGCGGGACTGCTGCACGACATCGGCAAGTACGGCGACCTGTTCCAGCGTCGTTTGGAGGGCAAGGAAAGCGGTCTCGACCACTGGTCAGCGGGGGCGCATATCGCCCTGACGGAATACCGGGCGTTAGAGGTTGCCCTGGTGATTCAGGGGCATCACATCGGGCTGCAAAGCGGGGCTGTGCAAAGCTTGCGAGAATTGCTGGATCTGGTAGCGTTGAACCAGAAGCACCCCCTCGACTTACGGCTCTCGGAGACCAACACCGAGTTACTCAAGCAACGCCTCATTGCCGATCTGGGCAGTTTGCCTCCCTCTAGCCAGCCGGTTTCCAAAAAGGTCAGCGCCGCCGAGATGCTGGACACCCGGATGCTCTTCTCGGCCCTGGTAGATGCCGACTTTCTCGATACCGAGCGCACCATGAACCAGGGCAGGCCCCAGTTTGTGCCGCGTCCCAGGCCCCCCGAACTTCAGGCTGCCAGAGCGCTCGAGTTGTTGGAAGCGCGGCTGGAAGAGCTGAGCGCCGACCAAAACATCCCGCCTAAGACCCGAAAACTGCGCCGTGATCTGGCCGATGCTTGCGCTCAGGCCGCCCATCACTCCGCTTTAGCCTTCACCCTGACTGCCCCCACTGGCAGCGGCAAAACCCTCGCCATGCTACGGTTCGCCCTCAGGCGTGCAGTGCATGACCCCAGGGTGCGCCGCATTGTGGTGGTGCTGCCTTTCCTCACCATCCTCGACCAGACCGTAGACATCTACCGGGGCTTATTTGCTGAGCTGGGCGAACACTACATCTTGGAACACCACAGCCTTACGGGCCTTCGCGGCACCGAGAAAGCGGACGATGCGGTGGCGCAGAGCGAGAAGGAAAAGCGACTGCTTAGTGAGAACTGGGATGCCCCCATCATCATCACCACCAGTGTGCAGTTGCTGGAAAGCCTGCACGCAGGCCGACCCAGCGCCTGTCGCAAGCTGCACCACCTGGCCGGAAGCATCGTCTTGTTCGACGAAGTGCAAACCCTCCCTACCAGACTCGCCGTGCCCACCCTCAAAACCCTGGCCCGGCTGGCCAGCGAAAAGTACCATTGCACGGTGTTGTTTTCCACCGCCACCCAGCCCGCTTTTGACCTTCTGAATGACGTTATTCGAAAGGGTGAACCCGAGACCTCGAGCTGGCAGCCCAGCGAAATTGTGACCGGCCAACAAGAGCTCTTTGGTCGCGCCAAACGAGTCAATACCACCTGGAATACCCAAGCAGCCCAGACCTGGCCTGAACTGGTGGCCCAGCTTACGCGCCACCCCCAGGCCCTGTGCATCGTCAACCTCAAGCGTCAGGCACATACACTCACAAAAGAAGCGCAAAAACAAGGGCTGGAAGGTATCTACCACCTCTCCACCGCCCTCTGCCCACAGCACCGCCGCGACCTGCTGGCGCAGATTGTAGAGGACTTGAAAGCGAATAGACCCTGCCGGGTTTTTGCGACCCAGTGTGTGGAGGCTGGCGTAGACCTCGACTTCCCGGCCGTGTACCGCGCCCTGGCTCCACTGGACGCGATTGCCCAGGCCAGAGGCCGCTGCAACCGCCACGATGCCCAGACCAAACCCGGAAGCCTCACCGTATTTATCCCCGAAGAAGAAAAATACCCCACCAAAGCCTACGAGCAGGCTGCCAGCCTGACCAAAAGCCTTCTGGTAGAACACGGCAGCCTCGACCTCGACGACCCCGAAACCTACCGGCGTTTCTATAGTGGCCTCTACAGCATCGCTAACACCACGCATCCTGAGCTGGAAAGTTTCATCACCTCCCAGAATTACCAGGAGTTCGCCAGGCGCTACCGCCTGATCGAAACCAACGCGGTCAACGTGGTTGTTCCCTACAACGACGATGCCAGAACCCTGATGCAGGAGGCCCGCGACCTGGGCATCAGCGGCAACTGGATGCGGCGGGTGCGCGGCTACACGGTTCCGCATTTTCTGGATAAAACCGGGACTCCGCCCTACCTGGAACCCCTCTTCTTGCGCTACCAGTGGGGCCAGAGAACCGAGGTGCCCGACTGGTTTTTGTGCGCCGACGAGAGCCTATACCACCGGCTGTTGGGGTTCACGCCTGAGGAGGGAGGTGCCCAGGGTGCGTTGGTTCTTTGAACAACCACCAATCCATTACCGGCTACCGACCTAAACTTGCCTGACCAGCAAAGGAGGAGCAATGCAGAGATTTGTGCTAGAGGTCTGGGGTGAGTATGCCTGCTTCACCCGGCCCGAGTTCAAGGTCGAGCGTTTTAGTTACCCCGTGATGACCCCCAGTGCCGCAAGGGCCATTTTTGACGCGATCTACCTCGAGTTCGGCCCCAACAACAAGCCCGCCATGTACTGGCAGATCGAGCGCATCGAAATCCTGAAGCCGGTGCGATACATCGCCCTGATGCGAAACGAGGTAAAGGAGAAGATCAGCGTAGCAAACGTAAACAAGTGGATGCGCGACCCCAGTAAGCTCGAGCCCATCTATGCCGATGCCACCCGTGAAGACACCGGCCAGGACACCAAGGGCCGCACTCAGCGCCAGACCATGGCGCTCAAGGAGGTTGGTTACCGCATTCATGCCCATTCGGTTCTGTATACCGAAAACTACGAGCTGCGCCAGAAGATCGAGCGTAGCTTTGAACGTCGTGCCAGCAACGGACAGTGTTTTTATCAACCCTACCTGGGCTGCCGGGAATTCACGGGCTACTTCAAACTGCTGGGCGATTCCTCGGCAACGCCAGAGCCTCACTCGGTCAACGAGCGCATCGGCTGGATGCTATACGACGTGTTCGACTTATCGCGCCCTGGCAGTAACGCCGATGCACCCCAGATCAGCCTGTTCGAGGCCGAAATTAGCAACGGGGTTCTGAACATCCCCCCCTACCCCAGCGCCGAGGTTCGCAAGCCCCAGGGAGGTGCGTGATGCTAGGGCAACTGGTGGAGTACGCAAACCGCAAGGTTTCGGGCGTCGAAACTGGTTTTACCACCAAAGAAATTCGCTGGCTGGTGGGCGTAAGTCAAGATGGTCGTTTTACCGAGCTGATCGCCCTGGATAACCAGAGAAAGACCTGCCCCGATTTGGCCCAACCGGAAATGGTAGGAATGCCCAAGGTGTTCAGGTCGCTGGGACACTCGATCGAACAGGCCTCCCACTTCCTGGCCGACACCTGTGCAGTGATTTTCAAACTTCCCGAGCTAGACCGCTCTGGCTCGATCAAGAAGCCCGATGAACACCAGAAAAATCTTCAGAAGCACCAGACCTTCAGGCTGCTGATGCAACTGGCCAGTGAGGAAGTGGCAAGCCTCAGGCCCATCTACCAGGCGCTTTCTGATGAAGCCCAACTGGAGGCGTTTTATCAGCGCTTGCTGCTGGAAACCCAGAAACCCGGCAAGGATAAGCTCAGGCCCACCGACAAAATCTCGTTCTATCTGGATAGGCAGTGTGTCCTGGACACTTTAGAGTGGCGTGACTGGTGGCGGAATTTCAGAACTAAAATATCTGTAAAGAGCCAGCTGGAAGATGAAGCGAGTACTGGGAAAATGCTCTCGCTGGCTACGGGCGAACTGGCCGAGCCTGCCCCAACGCATCCAAAGGTAATGAACCTCGGGGGGAGTGCTTTTGGGTTCGCTTTTGTGACCTACGACAAGGAAGCCTTCGAGTCATACGGGTTGTCTCAGGGTGAAAATGGCGCGGTAGATCAGATTTCGGCCACCGCCTATCGCGCTGCTCTGGACAACATGCTGGGGGATGCCAGGCAACTGGGCGAAATGAAAATCGCCCTCTGGTACGACCGAGAAATCCCCAGCGAAAACGATTTTTTCGACCGCTTGTGGGAACCCGAGTCCGCTGAAGCGGGTGCAGAGGCCAACGCCCTCGATCGTGCCCAAAAGCTTTTGAATGCTATTCGCACTGGCGAAGTACCACCCAGGGTTTCCCAGAGCCATTTCTACGCCATCGCTATGAGCGGTGCGGCAGGCCGGGTGATGGTGCGCGACTGGCAGACCGGCAACCTGGAAGACTTTGTGAAGGGGGTGGAGGCCTGGTTTTCCGACCTGCAAATTGTCAACTCGAGGGGCTCTAAAAAAGCCAAACTACCGGGCCTGAATCGGCTGCTGATGAGCTTACAGCGCCCAAAATCCCCCGAGCAGAAGCTCGACGACTACATCAAGCCGGTCAAGATGCTGCAAATACCCTTCTGGCGTGCTGCCCTTAACCCCAGCCTGCCGATTCCCTACGCGGCGGTTGCCAAGCTGATGGAGTCGCACACCGCAAGTGTGATGAAGGGCGAGTTCGACCAGGCTCTAAAGGTTAAACAGGGCAACGAGGCCGATGCAGCCTCGCTAGGACGGATCTACGCTCGAATGGGACTTTTGAAGTCTTACCACAACCGCAAAGGAGGCTACCAGATGACCCCAGCTCTCGACCCTCAGCACCCCAGCAAGGCCTATCAGTGTGGGCGATTGATGTGCTTGCTGGCACAGATTCAGGACACCTCTTCGGATGCAGACATCAACGCCGGGGTGGTGCAACGCTACTATGGCGCGGCTTCCAGCACCCCTGCGCTGGTGCTGGGCCGCCTGACCCGGCTTTCCCAGCATCACCTGAGCAAGATTCAGCGGGACAAGCCTGGGCTGGCCTTCTGGCTCAACAGCCAGATTGCCGAGGTCTGGAACGCCCTGGACAAAAGCTTGCCCAAGACTCTCACCCTGGAAGAGCAGAGCCTGTTTGCGCTGGGCTACTACCAGCAGATGGCTTTTAACCGCAGCAAACGCAGCGGCGACCCCGAATCCGGCCAAGACCAGGCCGACTAACCCCGGCCCAACAGCAAAGGAGAGTGTGTATGTCCAACCCCATCCAAAACCGCTACGAGTTTCTGCTGATTTTCGACTGCAAAGACGGCAACCCCAACGGCGACCCCGACTCCGGCAACGCCCCCAGGGTAGACCCCGAGGACGGCCACGGCCTGGTAAGCGACGTGGCGATCAAGCGTCGCATTCGCAACTACGCCCAGGCCGCGGGGCAGCAGATCTTCGTGCAACATGGAACCAACCTCAATCGCCCCATTTTTGAGGCGCACGAGAAGTCCGAGGGTGGTTTTACCGGCGCCAAGACCAAGGATAAGGTGGGGGCTGCTCGAGACTGGATGTGCAAACAGTTTTTCGACGTGCGCACCTTTGGGGCGGTGATGAGCACCGGCGCCAATGCCGGACAGGTACGCGGCCCGGTGCAGATTACCTTTGCCCGCAGCGTTAGCCCCATTTTTGCCTCGGAGTTTAGCATCACTCGAGGGGCAGTAGCCGAGGACGTAAAAAACGCCAAGACCATGACCGACTGGCTCAGGTGGGAAGCCGAACAACCCGAGGACAAGCTCCGTACCATGGGGCGCAAGAGCCAGATTTCCTATGGGCTTTACATTGCCAAAGGCTTCATCAGCGCGCACCTGGCCCAGGGCACCGGCTTTGGCGAGGCCGACCTGAAGGTGCTGCTGGAAAGTTTGCTCAACATGTACGAGCACGACCGTAGCGCCAGCAAGGGCCAGATGTCCACACGCAAGCTGATTGTGTTCAAGCATGTGGGCAACACCGACCCAGGCAACACCGAGCAGAACAAGCGCCAGGCCATGCTGGGCTGTGCTCCTGCCCACCAATTGCTGGATCTGGGGCAGGTGGTCTCGGTGCGGCTACTGGACGAGAGTAGACCACCCCGCCATTTCTCCGATTACGAGGTGCTGGCCGATGCTTCCAAGCTACCCAAGGGAGTGCGGATGTTGGAACTCGACTACTGGGACGAGGGCAGATTTGCCAATGGCTGGGTGGGAGTGTGAACTATGCCAAGAAGAGTTCCCGATATTCCCCTTCCCGCTCTCAAAGAACCGACACTGGAGACCTGGACGCTCAAGCTTAAGACCATCACCCCCATGTTCGGCGGTAGTGCCATCCCTCGAGGGGTTGATGCCCAAAACCCGATTCGTGCGGCCAGCGTGCGCGGCCATCTGCGCTTCTGGTGGCGAGCTACGGCAGGGGCTGGGTACAGCGACCCCAGGGAGCTGTTCGAGGCGGAGGAACGGATTTGGGGGAGTACGGGTACGCAGAAGCAGGGGTTGGTGGCCCTAAGCGTGAGTAATCAAACCCATGAAAACACCCGGCAACCTTCTTCCCTGGGCGAGAAGGTCAAGCCTTACGAGCGCTTTTTCGTCTATCCCTTTTTACGCACCAAAAGTGACGCTGAAGCTTCGGGGTTGACAGGTGTATCATTTACACTCTCCCTCAGGCTTTCGGAAAAACTTGAGTCTCAGCAAAAAGAGGAGGTAAGGCAAGCAGTTCGGGCCTGGCTAGCTTTTGGGGGTGTAGGAGCCAGAACCCGACGTGGCCTAGGAGCCTTGCGCGTGCTTGAATCCAACCAGAATAACTGGCAGCCCAAAGATTTGGCAGAATTGAAAGGCTGGTTTGGGGATTTACAAGCTTCGCCGGAATATAGCTCTTTGGGGGGTGCTCAAGCCGTTTTCTCCGAAGTGACCAAGCCCGAGAACGCTTGGCGTAAGTTAGCCTCTTTCTGGACGCGCTTGCGCAAAGGTCATTACACCGGGAAGTATCTCGAATACAGCGCAATGGGCGGGGCTATGTGGGAAGATCATGCCAAGCTCAAAGCACTCAGCACCCGTGATAAAGCCGTCAGCCTGGCTAAGCCCTACATGGGTATGCCCATCATCTACCAAAAGTTCAGCGACTCCTTTGCCGGTGAGATCAAGCCTGCTAGTGAGAAACAAAGCCGCATGGCTTCGCCCATCATCCTCAAGCCTGTGGCTTTTGTGGATGGCGTGGTACGTGCTATGGTGCTGGTGTTATCTGCGCCTAAACCAATCAAGGTTAGCATCAAAGGCCAGCTCTATGATCTGACCTGGCCTGCGAATGACCGTGTGTTACGAGCCCTAGGGACACAGGGTTTTGTTGAAACCATTTTGAGCGCGGCCAAAAAAGAAGGTTTCACCGAGGAGGTGCAACTATGAAACACCTCCTTGCCATCTCCATCGGCCCCGTGCAGGACTTCATTGCTGCCGCCCGCCGCACCGCCGACCTCTACGCGGGTTCGCAAATTTTGCAGGAGGTCTGCAAGGCCACAGCGAAGTCCCTGGCCGAGAATGGGGGAGCATTAATCTTCCCATCCGGCCCCGAAGCTGATGGGGCCAACAAAATTCTGGCTCAGGTTCCGGGCGACCCCGCCCACCTGGCCCAAACCGCCCAGGCCGCTGCCAAAGCCAGGCTACTGGCGCTCTGGCAAGATGCCCAGGCGGCTCTACCGGCAGGGCAACGGGGGCTTGTTGACCATGGGCGTGCGGAAGCACAGCTCGAGGGATTTCTCGAGTTCTACGCGGCCTGGGTTCCGCTTGCCAACTACCCCGAAGACCGAAAAAAGGCAGACCGCTTGTTGGCGGGCCGCAAGGCCCTGAGGGATTTTGCGCCCACCCGGCAGGACGATGATGGCATTCCCAAGTCGCCACTAGACCCCAGCAGGGCCGCCGTGATCCGGCCTCAAAACTGGCTTAATGTATCGGTGCCGCTAAAGAACGGTGTATACAGACCCCTGCGCATCAAGGGCACCGAGCACCTGGACGCGGTCTCGCTGCTCAAGCGCATCTATGGAGCAGTGCACGCCGACCGGGTGGTGGATACCCGCACCATGGCCAGACGGGCCAAAGACCCCCATGCTATGCCCGACGACCGCTACGGTGAGGACGACGACCAGATCCAGGAGCCCCAGCCCTACTATGCCATTCTCGTAGCCGACGGCGACCGCATGGGCGAGCTGATTTCCCAGAAAACCACGCCGGAGGAGCACCAGAAGCTGTCCGCCCAGCTTGACGGATTCGCACAAAAGGTTCGGAGTATCGTCCTTAAGCACCGCGGCTTTCCCGTTTACACTGGCGGCGACGATGTGCTGGCGATACTGCCCGTCAACACCGCGATCAAGTGTACCAAAGAACTGTCAGAAGAGTTCCGGCACACGGTGCGCAGAACGCTCTCGGCAGGGGTTGCGATTGTGCACTACCGCGAGCCGCTTTCAGGTTCGTTGGAGGCCGCTCGAGCGGCCGAAAGGGCCGCCAAGAATGGTGGGCGCAACTGCCTTGCGGTGGCCCTGCATACCCGTGGCGGTGCCCCGCTCACGGTGGTGCGAAAGTGGGACGCGCTACGCTGGCCTGAACTTGCGAAATCGTTCGAGAAGGGCGACTTAACCCAGGGCCTGGCCTACGAGTTGCTCGAGCTGGCACAAGAGTGGCAGGACGGGATGAGTGCAGTACACCTCCAGGCCGAGGCCGCGCGCATCCTGGGCCGTAAGGAACGGAAAGAGCTCAAGCTGCCAGATTTCGAGTCCCGCGAGGATCTGCTCACCTACGCCAACCAGCTCATCATTGCCCGCTTCTTGAGCGGCATCCGGGCCGAGGATAAACGGGAGGTAGGCTATGCCTGAGCGTGTGTTAGAGATTCAAGCCTTTGCGCCCCTGCTATGGCGCGACGGACGGCCCTTCGCCCAGGCCGAGGGCAGCGAGACCGCCGCGCAAAGCCTGCCGCTGCCCCTGCCCAGCACGGTGGCGGGCTTTGTGCGGACTCAAGTTGGCCGGAGGCTGGGGGTGCGCTTCCGCGACGACCACTCGGCCTTGCAAAACCTGCATGGCCTCCAGGTCTGCTCGCCGCTGCTGGTGCGCGGAGATGAGTTCGTGCTGCCCGCCCCGCGTGACGCAGTGGTGTTTGAAGAAAAAGCCGGGCAGACTACAGAGGTCGAGGTCAGTCGTCTGCGGTTTGCCGACCAGGCCTCGGGGGGCACCAATCTGCCGGACGGCATGAGGCCACTCGTTCTGGACGACGAGCGAAAAGCGGCTACGGGCTACACCTTCTGGTCGCAAAAGGACATGACCGCCTGGCTTTTGGGCCGAGACGTGATCCCCAGGAAAATCGCTGGCCTGCCTTGCGAACAACGCATTCATGTGGGTATAGACCCTGCCAGCGGCAAGGCCAGCGAAGGGGTGTTGTACAGCGTCGGCTACCGACCTCTGGAGAGCCTGGAGGATGGCCAGTACCACGACTGGCGCATCCGGGCCAGGGCCTCGCTGGAGACGGAGCCCGAGGCACTGGGTTTTCTGGGCGGTGAGTCTCGGCCTGTGCGGGTCACGGTGCGAGACGAGTTAGGCAAGTACTGGTTCGACTGCCCGAGTGAAATTAAGGAGACGGTGGGCAGTTCTAAGCGCGTGCGCATGGTGCTGGCGACGCCCGCAATCTTCGAGCACGGCTGGAAGCCTGTTTGGGTGGACAGGTCGGGCTCGGGGGTGCAACACCTGCCCAGGGGGCTTTCAAAAGTAAGGCTCAGGCTGGTATCGGCAGCGGTGGGGCGGCGTGAGGCGGTTTCGGGATGGAACCTCAGGGAAGACCGGCCCAAGGCGGTGCGCTGGATGGTTCCAGCGGGAAGCGTGTACTTCTTTGAGATAGAAGGCGGCAATCCTAGCGACCTGCTGGAAAGCTGGCTGCGCCCGGTGAGCGACAACGAGCAAGACCGCAAGGACGGCTTTGGTCTTGCGCTGTGGGGAGTGTGGTAAACATGCAGGCAAAAGCAATTTTCTGGCAGGCTATAACGCCCGTACACGCTGGAACCGGGCAGGACAGCAGTAGCGTAATTGACCTTCCGGTGGCCCGCGAGGCGGCTACCAGGTTCCCAGTGATTCCAGCTAGCAGCATTAAGGGCGTGTTGCGCGATGGTCGAGAGGATGAGCAGGCCAAGAAGGTCTTCGGCTCGATGGAAAACCAGGGCGACCTGACCCTCACCGACGCCCGGCTGCTGTTGCTGCCGGTGCGCTCCTACGCGGGCAGCTTTGCCCTCATCACCTGCCCGCTGGTGTTGCAACGCTGGCAGCGCGACGCCCAGGCCCTTGATGCAGGTGTCACACTAACAGGGCTAAACGCGCCGGGCGACGTACAGGTTTTTGTCACCAGCAGTAGCCAAATTAAGCACGGAAACAAGGTGATTCTGGAAGACATAGATCTCGACATATCGGGCTCCGCGGACGGGCTGGCTAATGCCCTCAGCCAGGCCATCTTCGGCCAGCAAGAGATGTATTTCCTCGAGCGCTTCGCCCTGGTCAGCAACGATGTGTTCGCCTATTTCTGCAAGACCGGCATGGAGGTGATCTCACGAGTGCGCCTCGAGAGCGAGACTAAGACCGTTGTCGGCGGCGCCCTCTGGTACGAGGAGGCCGTGCCTGCCGAGGCGGTGTTCTCTTGCTTCGCCCTCTCGAGATCGAACGACTTCGGTGAGGTGATGCAAAAGCCCTACCTCCAGATCGGGGGGAAGGGCAGCGTGGGCCGGGGCCTGCTCAGGCGGCTGGGGGGTGAGTAGCCATGCCGATGCCGCAGACCCGTAGCCAGCGGGATATGAAGCTGGCTCTCAATTTGGTGAGCAGCCTTGAGCGCGCTGACCAGGAGACCAAGAACATTTACGGTGGACTGTGCCACAACTTTCCGGTGATGGTAATGCAGAGCGGGCTGTGCCAGGCGGTGGCCTTCAGTGCAGATAAAGCCAGTGGCGATGGCAATCGGGCCAAGGCTCACCAAAAGCTGCTCGAACATGTCGGAGCGATCCTGGAGATTAAGGGCGACCTATTGCCCAGCTTGCAGACTGTTCCAGCCCTTACCTACATGCATCATACCCACCGCGTACTTGACTCTTGGGTATTTTTCAAACGCTTCGCCAAGAGCGTGTTGAAGGTCGAGGCAGGGGGTGGCGATGCGAGCTAATCTACGGTCGCTGACCGCAACCCATGCCGGCCTTGGGCTGTACAAGGGCCTTAACGGGTGTGACCCCGCCGATAAGCAGAAACTGCTCGAGGCCATCGCCAAAACCCCCATCGGCGCTGTCTACAAAACCGCCTTCGAACGTTGGAGGGACGCACTCAAAGACCCGGTGTTCATCGAGGCCACCACCACAACTCCGCTGGCTATTGGCCTGGGTAACAGCAGCCCCATCGAAAACGGCCTGGCGATTCACTACACCTACGGTACCCCCTACCTGCCGGGGAGCGCGATTAAGGGCTTGCTGCGGCGGGCGGCAGACAAATACAGCTTGAATGAGGAAGAAAAAGCAGTGCTGTTTGGAGAGGAGCCAAATAAGGAGCGCAATACTCAGGGCAGTGCGGCCCATTTGGTCTACTGGGACGGCTGGCTGCACCCCGAGAGCAAAAATCCCTTCCAGAAAGACGTGATTACCGTGCATCACCATGAGTATTACGGCAAGCGCGGGGTGGTCTGGCCCACCGACTTCGACGACCCCAACCCGGTGGCTTTTCTGAGCGTAAGGCCGGAGACGAAGTTCTGCACCGCCATCAATAGTGCCTCGCAAGGTTCGCATGACTGGGTAATCCGAGCTGCCGAGATGCTCGAGTGGGGACTAGCAAATCTGGGCTTAGGGAGCAAAACCAATGCCGGGTACGGGTATTTTGGGGACTTCAAACGGATTGTTCCCGAGAGGCCAAAGACACAAGTGGAGCGAATTGCGGGGGTAGAGAAGCAAACCCAGGTGGTCTTAAGTCAGGTTCGGGACGCCTCCTCGTTGTCGAAGATAGATGATTATTTGCGCGAGCTTGAGGGGCTAGAGTCCCCCTTACGGAAATCAAGCCTCGAGGCCATCAAGGATCACTTAACGACCATAAAGCGTTGGGATTTGGAAAAGAACCGCTGCCAGAAAATCCAAGCCCTGCTGGAGGAGTGATGAGAAAGATTGTCTCCACCCTTGGCCTGGGCCGACCCAACCAGATGAACAAAGGCTACGAGTATGAACGGGTCAGGTATTGCTGGGGTGAGCGGGAGTTCGAGACTAACCTGATCCAGGAGGCGTGGGGCGAGTGGTTTCCGGACGCGCAGGTGCTGGTACTGACAACCGAGAAGGCCAAGCAGGAACGGCAAAGTGACCTGGAGCTTCACCCGCACTGGACGGTGGTTGGCATCCCCGACGGCAAGAACGAGTCCGAGCTCTGGGGCATTTACGAGCAAGTGGTTATTCACCTCGAGGAGCGTGACGAGGTAATCCTGGACATCACCCACGGCTTCCGCTCCCTGCCGGTTGTGATCCTACTGGCAGCCAGCTTCCTGCGATCGGCCAGGGGCGTGACGATCAGCCACCTGCTCACCACCGTCGGCACCAGCCTGCTAAATAATGCCCGAAGCAAGGGGTTTATTGGGGAACGAGAGATTCTGAGCTATGTCAACAGTGACCCCAAGGCCGCCAGTGCCGAAACCAACTCGCTGTTGCGAATTATGCAAAAGGATAACGAGATTGTTTTGCTCCACAGTGACACCCCAGAGGGTAGCCGTAGTGCGGAGCTGCTGGCGCGCTACTATCCGCAGCAAGGGGTAGCTTGCCGGTTGGTGCGAATTGCTGGGCTGGCCTATGAAGCTCAGGGATTTGCGAACTATGGTCTAAAGAACTTCGTGCGTACTCTGGCCGGCGAGATGTGCCGCAAGGGGCTATTCTGGAGCGACTTTCCCGAGCAGGACTTTGCGTTATGGGAGGGCTGATATGGAGGCAACGGGCCTCGAGGATGATCTCCTACCCGAAGGCTTGCCGTCAGCACTGGTGGCTTTGGAGCCCTTGCCCATAAGTGCGCTGGCCCAGTACGCCTACTGTCCCCGCCGCTGCGCCCTGATTCATCTCGAGGGTGACTGGGCAGACAACCTCTTCACTGAGCGGGGGAAACGCACCCACGAAAATGTAGACATCCCCGAAGGGCTGATGCGTGAAGGGGTACGGATGGAGCGAGCCTTACCCCTGTGGTCGGAACGGCTGGGGTTGGTGGGCAAGGGCGACGTGGTGGAGTTTTCAGACGGGGTTCCTTACCCGGTCGAGTACAAGGTAGGAAAGCGCTGGGAGAAGCTTTCCGACCGTGTGCAGCTATGTGCCCAGGCGTTGTGCCTCGAAGAGATGTTTGGGGTCGCGGTTCCCGAGGGCGCACTGTTTTATAAAAGCAGCCAGCGCAGGCAGGAAGTACTGTTCACACCCGAACTGCGTTCGGAGACCATGACCATCATCAGCGCGGTGCGGCAAGTTTTGAGCCAAACCCGGCTACCCCCGCCCGTAGCCGATGCCCGCTGTCCCAACTGTTCGCTAATAGACACCTGTATGCCCGAAATACCCGCCGCCCTGGCTGTTTGGCTATCTGCTGGCAAGGGTGAAAAGAGAGGCTTGTGACTACCCAACTGCTCAATACCCTCTACATCCAGACCCAAGGTGCGTATTTGCGCCTGGAGGGTGATACCCTCCGCATAGAGCAAGAAAGAACTGTGCTGCGGCAAATTCCTCTGCACCATCTGGGGGGGGTGTCGCTATTTGGCAATGTGCTACTTTCACCCTTTTTGATACACCGCTGCGCCCAGGATGGACGCGAACTGGCCTGGTTTAGCGAGAGCGGGCGCTTCCAGGGGCGTCTTCAGGGCCCCATCTCGGGCAATGTACTGCTGCGCCGGGCGCAACATCAGGTGCTGGAATCCTCGTCGAGCTTGCTTTATCTAGCCCAGCGCTTTGTGGAGGCCAAGCTGCGAAACACCCGCCTGGTCTTGCAACGGGCAGTGCGCGAACGCGGTGAGACCCAGGCCCTGAGCCTAGCTCTCTACGAGCACGAAAGCGCCCTGCGCCACCTGCCCCAGGCCCGCACCGTAGACGAGGTGCGCGGCCTGGAGGGCAGTGCTGCTAGCAGCTATTTTGCTGTTTTCGGCGACCTGTTGCTCTCGGGCGAGTTTCGTTTCGATGGCCGCAACAAGCGACCCCCGCGCGACCCGGTGAATGCTTTGCTGGGCTTTGTATATGCGCTGCTCACCACCCAATGCACGGCAGCCCTGGAGGGAGTGGGTCTCGACCCCCAGGTAGGTTTCTTGCACGCTCTGCGACCCGGACGCAATGCTCTAGCACTAGACCTGATCGAAGAGTTTCGAGCCTGGTGGGCCGACCGACTAGTGCTTTCGCTCTTGAACCGCAAGCAACTGGCGCCCAAACACTTCGAGGAGCGGCCCGGCGGGGCTGTGTTACTGAGCGACGAGGGGCGTAAGGTAGTGATTGTGGCTTTCCAGACCCGGCGGCAGGAGACACTGCAACACCCCTTGTTCAAAGAGCCGGTACCAGTGGGATTGCTGCCACACATCCAGGCCCGCCTGCTAGCGCGCTATCTGCGCGGCGACCTGCCGGAGTATCCGGCATTTGTGGGGAAGTAAGCGATGGAACGGTTGGACATCCTCGTTGCCTACGATGTTAGCGTGACCTCAGAGGACGGTCAGTCGCGGCTTGCACGAGTGGCGAAGGTCTGCAAGAACTTTGGGCAGCGGGTGCAGATGTCGGTCTTCGAGTGCCGCGTAACCAAAGCCCAGCTCGAGGACATGGAGGCCAAGCTGCTCAAGATTATGGAACCCGAAAAAGACAGCTTGCGCATCTACACCCTGGTGGGTGGACGTGATAGGTGTCTGCGGGTGCATGGACAGGATAAATACCGTGATTTTGATGACCCATTGGTTATCTGAGTGCTCCGGCAGGTAAGCAGCGCGAACCCCAAGCAAGCAGCAAAACCCAGGGGGGTTCGCGCAAGCCCTCAAAAAGGGCTTGGGGACATTGAAAAAGCATGTACACTATAGCTACCTCCACCCAGTGGAGGTGGCCTCGCAAGGGAGGTTCGCGCAAAGTTGAGTATTTTCGGCGCCCCCCACGAGCTTTTTTTGCAGGCCGTTTCACTCGGGCGAAAGCTCGAGTGCGGATTGAAACACGCTCCTGGCAGGGGTGCCCAGCAGCAGCGGCAGGGTTTCACTCGGGCGAAAGCTCGAGTGCGGATTGAAACGTTTGCAGCAAGGAACTAGAGGCCGTTGTCAACACGTTTCACTCGGGCGAAAGCTCGAGTGCGGATTGAAACAACGTACAGCAGCTCTGGCTCTGGGCATTGCGTTTGGTTTCACTCGGGCGAAAGCTCGAGTGCGGATTGAAACTCAAACGAAGTTCCGGCTCAACGCTCACGGTCATAGTTTCACTCGGGCGAAAGCTCGAGTGCGGATTGAAACTGCTCCTGGACGAACTGGTGCATCTCGGCCTCGCTGGTTTCACTCGGGCGAAAGCTCGAGTGCGGATTGAAACTTGAGGCAGGAGCGTGGCCTAGCTGATGCCGCGCTTGTTTCACTCGGGCGAAAGCTCGAGTGCGGATTGAAACATCAGGAATACTCGAATGTCATTGCCCGCCGCGTTTCACTCGGGCGAAAGCTCGAGTGCGGATTGAAACTTGGCCCTATAGCGGTTTTTGGAGCGCACCAAGCGCGTTTCACTCGGGCGAAAGCTCGAGTGCGGATTGAAACTGTCGTTAGGCCGGGGGGTGTTCTAATGACTGTCGCGTTTCACTCGGGCGAAAGCTCGAGTGCGGATTGAAACTCGTAAACTTCCCCCTTCCTGCCCCCGCCTTCTCAGTTTCACTCGGGCGAAAGCTCGAGTGCGGATTGAAACTCCCGCTGCCCGTGCAAGCCCGTCTAGCTGTTCGGTTTCACTCGGGCGAAAGCTCGAGTGCGGATTGAAACTCATCGGGAGTGATTCGTGAACGGTCACATCCAGTTTCACTCGGGCGAAAGCTCGAGTGCGGATTGAAACTCTCGATGTGTTGAAGTGTCCCGCGCCTGCTCCTCAGTTTCACTCGGGCGAAAGCTCGAGTGCGGATTGAAACATGGCCTGGCTAATGGGGGCGGGCATAGCACATTGTTTCACTCGGGCGAAAGCTCGAGTGCGGATTGAAACCAACTCTGCTCCGGTAAACATAGATTAACCTCCTCCCGTTTCACTCGGGCGAAAGCTCGAGTGCGGATTGAAACATGGTGAATTCATTTCTGCCCGGATTAACGGCTCCGGTTTCACTCGGGCGAAAGCTCGAGTGCGGATTGAAACATAGGCCAAGACCTCCTCTCCGACCTCCAAACGGTGTTTCACTCGGGCGAAAGCTCGAGTGCGGATTGAAACGCGGATGTCGCGCAGCAGCATAGTCTGTACCGGCAGCGTTTCACTCGGGCGAAAGCTCGAGTGCGGATTGAAACGAGGCCATTGAGAATGCCGCCGATCCGATTGAGCCTGTTTCACTCGGGCGAAAGCTCGAGTGCGGATTGAAACTTCACCTGGCAGATCGACGCCAATAACAGCCTGGCGAGTTTCACTCGGGCGAAAGCTCGAGTGCGGATTGAAACACCTGCAACACATCAGTAATCCGGTTGGCGTCCTGAGTTTCACTCGGGCGAAAGCTCGAGTGCGGATTGAAACAGTGGGCCGACTGCCTATGCCTACTAGGATGACGGGTTTCACTCGGGCGAAAGCTCGAGTGCGGATTGAAACTCACCTCGCAGACTTGCCCACAATGTGGTCTCATCGGTTTCACTCGGGCGAAAGCTCGAGTGCGGATTGAAACGGGACTGAACGCCCTGACCAAGCCCTTTGAGTTCATGTTTCACTCGGGCGAAAGCTCGAGTGCGGATTGAAACAGCTGAGTGGCCGACTCACCAACCGCCGGCCCTGTTTCACTCGGGCGAAAGCTCGAGTGCGGATTGAAACTCAAACCTAGCCGCCACCTCGACGGAGTTGCGGAGTTTCACTCGGGCGAAAGCTCGAGTGCGGATTGAAACTTATGCTTCATGTGCGCTCCTTTGCGTGCTTAACTGTTTCACTCGGGCGAAAGCTCGAGTGCGGATTGAAACGGGCAACTCGGCCACCTTCGAGGACAATTCTTGGCGTTTCACTCGGGCGAAAGCTCGAGTGCGGATTGAAACCGGCCTGAAAGAAAACTTCACGCAGCCGACGTAGCTCGTTTCACTCGGGCGAAAGCTCGAGTGCGGATTGAAACGTTTGCCGACGCCCGCAACATCGGCAACTGGCAAGGTTTCACTCGGGCGAAAGCTCGAGTGCGGATTGAAACCTGCGGGATCGCCGGTCAGAGCTGATCGAACGGCTGTTTCACTCGGGCGAAAGCTCGAGTGCGGATTGAAACAGCAAGAATTGGCCCTCGATCTCCCATTCTGGGGTTTCACTCGGGCGAAAGCTCGAGTGCGGATTGAAACCCGGACTATGATGTCTGTGATGGTGACGCTCCTGGCGTTTCACTCGGGCGAAAGCTCGAGTGCGGATTGAAACGCGAGATAGCCACCCTGGGGCGACGCATGGGCTACCGTTTCACTCGGGCGAAAGCTCGAGTGCGGATTGAAACATGGCCGTACCGACCAATGCCTTGCGCCAGCGCTTGCGTTTCACTCGGGCGAAAGCTCGAGTGCGGATTGAAACATCGAGATTGATCCTCAGAGACTCGACATGGGGGGTTTCACTCGGGCGAAAGCTCGAGTGCGGATTGAAACCGCTGAGTGATGCCGCGCATGGTCGCGCCACCGGGGTTTCACTCGGGCGAAAGCTCGAGTGCGGATTGAAACGCGAGCTGGCTGTGATGGCTGAAGAGGCCGAGCGCGTTTCACTCGGGCGAAAGCTCGAGTGCGGATTGAAACACGCCGGTGGGCAGCTCACCCGGCTGAGCCTCCAGGTTTCACTCGGGCGAAAGCTCGAGTGCGGATTGAAACGTCATCCGGCGCGTCCGTGCCGGTGAGGTGACGGGTTTCACTCGGGCGAAAGCTCGAGTGCGGATTGAAACGCCCATAGCCTAACTGATGCAGGTCGCCGCTCGGGTTTCACTCGGGCGAAAGCTCGAGTGCGGATTGAAACACTGAGGGCATCAGATAGGGCATTAGCTCTTGCTAGTTTCACTCGGGCGAAAGCTCGAGTGCGGATTGAAACAACCCGGTGCGCCCTTGGTAGTGCCGGATCATCTGTTTCACTCGGGCGAAAGCTCGAGTGCGGATTGAAACCGCCGATGGACATCCAAGCGGCTACGAAGTAGCGCGTTTCACTCGGGCGAAAGCTCGAGTGCGGATTGAAACAGCTGCACGCGGTGGATGGAAGGCAGCGTGCGCGGGTTTCACTCGGGCGAAAGCTCGAGTGCGGATTGAAACTTCAATGTCGGCGAGTGGCGCCTGCGCATCTACCGGTTTCACTCGGGCGAAAGCTCGAGTGCGGATTGAAACGGGGGCCTTACCCCAAACGCGGGTGGCCGGGTAAGTTTCACTCGGGCGAAAGCTCGAGTGCGGATTGAAACGAGGGCACCGCCATAGCGCTGGTGGTCGGCCTACGTGTTTCACTCGGGCGAAAGCTCGAGTGCGGATTGAAACTCGTGCCGCCGGTGCTCAGCCCGCTACGTGAAGCTCGTTTCACTCGGGCGAAAGCTCGAGTGCGGATTGAAACCCCCAGCCTACCCCTAGCCAGCCTGAGCAGGAGAGTTTCACTCGGGCGAAAGCTCGAGTGCGGATTGAAACCCGAGTCCAGGCTAGACCCGACCCGCGAGGAGGTGTTTCACTCGGGCGAAAGCTCGAGTGCGGATTGAAACACCAACACCTGCCGGAAGGACTGGTACGTCTACCGGTTTCACTCGGGCGAAAGCTCGAGTGCGGATTGAAACATCGGCTGGGTGCTTGGAAATCTACCCCTGCTCATTGGTTTCACTCGGGCGAAAGCTCGAGTGCGGATTGAAACAGCTCGGCCAGCTCGCGCTTACGGTTCACGATGACGTTTCACTCGGGCGAAAGCTCGAGTGCGGATTGAAACACCTCAGCCGAGGTGTGAACGATGGTGCGGGTACGAGTTTCACTCGGGCGAAAGCTCGAGTGCGGATTGAAACACAATGAGCGTATATCATCGTGGCAAGCGGACCTGTTTCACTCGGGCGAAAGCTCGAGTGCGGATTGAAACACGGCTAGGCCCAGGGCTAGCGGTATCCATTGGCGTCGTTTCACTCGGGCGAAAGCTCGAGTGCGGATTGAAACCGTGTACGCCATGTGTGGGTAGCTCAAAAATTACCCGTTTCACTCGGGCGAAAGCTCGAGTGCGGATTGAAACGAGCTCTATTATCGGCGGCTCTGGCGCAGGCCCCGTTTCACTCGGGCGAAAGCTCGAGTGCGGATTGAAACAATAAAGTGGCTCGTGGTATTGCCATTTAGCACGAGTTTCACTCGGGCGAAAGCTCGAGTGCGGATTGAAACTTTTTATTGCCCCGTGTGCGGGGGGAGGGGGGTATGTTTCACTCGGGCGAAAGCTCGAGTGCGGATTGAAACATAGCATACCACTCTAAAGCCGGGTGTCGCCAATAGTTTCACTCGGGCGAAAGCTCGAGTGCGGATTGAAACATCTCGTCCTTGTGGATAGTGCCATCTGGAGCTACGTTTCACTCGGGCGAAAGCTCGAGTGCGGATTGAAACAAGATTTATCTATGAATGGGAGGAGGAGAAATGAAAGTTTCACTCGGGCGAAAGCTCGAGTGCGGATTGAAACATCTCGTCCTTGTGGATAGTGCCATCTGGAGCTACGTTTCACTCGGGCGAAAGCTCGAGTGCGGATTGAAAC
>JAGXSO010000014.1 GCA_018333775.1 Truepera sp. | reverse complement strand
GTGCTCGAGCAGGCCCCACCGGAGTTAGTAGCCGACATCATCGAACGGGGGATCGTCCTTACCGGAGGCGGGGCGCTGTTGAGGAACTTCGACGTCTTTTTGCGCAACATTACCGGCATCCCAGTAGCGGTAGCGGAGAACCCGACCGATTGCGTGGTGATCGGCACTAGCAAGGCGCTCGAGCTAGTACACCTGCTGCAAGGCACCTCTGATACCCGGCGGCGCTACTGAAGTGCGGCCCGGTCAGCAAAGAGCTGCTGGTCTCTACCTGCGCAGGCCCAGCAAAAAAAGTCGCCCGGTAGCGGCCGGGCGACTGAGTGGGCGCAGTGGTAGCTAGTAGCTTTGACGCTGGCGAGCCGGAGCGGAGGCGGCCTTAATCACGCGCACGTTCTTAGCCTGAAGACCCTTCTTGCCCTGCTCAACTTCGAACTCAACCTCGTCCCCTTCGTTAAGGCTGCGATAGCCCTCCGAGGCGATGGCGCTGAAGTGGCAGAAAACGTCGCCGCCACCCTTTTGGGCAATGAAGCCGAAACCTTTTTCACTGTTGAACCACTTGACGGTACCAGTAGACATGCCTTACCTATCTTTCTTGCTGCTTTGTGCCAACCAAAACTCTCGGGCTTGGCCCGAGCCTCAAAAAAGCGCTGCTTTTTCGTAGGCACCGTATGATAGACCATCGAACCAGAAAAATCAAGGCCACTGCGGACATCCTTGCCGGTGATGCAGGGGTGGGGGTGAGCGGACTGCGGCTAGTGTAAGGTGATAGGGGCGGGCCTTTCACTTGCCCTGGCTCGGGAAAGGATGTCGATGAAGACCATCCGCGTGCTGTTTATCTGCGCCGGCAATATCTGCCGCTCACCGACCGCCGAGGGGGTGTTCAGATCGCTGGCTGCTGAAGCGGGCCTGGCTGAGCACCTGGTGATCGACTCGGCAGGGACCCACGGTTATCATGTCGGCGAGCCCCCCGACCCCCGCGCCAGGCGGGCGGCGGCGCAGCGCGGCTATAGTCTTGACGGCCAGCGGGCCCGGCAGGTGACTGCCCAAGACTGCGAGCGCTTCGACTTGCTGCTGGTGATGGATGAAGATAACCTGCGGGCAGTGCGCCGCCTCTGCCCCCCGGCCCACACCCACAAGCTCAAGAAATTAGTCGATTACCTGCCCCAGAGCGGCTACCGGGAGATCCCCGACCCCTACTATGGCGGTCCGGAGGGCTTCGAGCTGGTGCTTAATCTCATTGAGGAGGCGTCGCGGGCACTGCTTGATGAGCTACGCCGGCGCCTGACACCTTAGAGCTGCACCACCGTCCAGGCGATAAGTATAACTGTCAGGACCGCTTGAGCAACGATATAGGGGCGCAGTCGGAGCAAAATCGTTTCTACCGTGGCGCCCTGATGCCGTGCCTGCCAGGCGGTTATGGCAATGCCGAAGCTAAGCACAATCATTAAGGCTGCATACGCTAAGAAGCCGAGCACAAAGCTGTCCATGGTGCTATTGTGACACTCTGACGACGTAAAGCGCACGGGATTTGCCTCATAGAGCCCCTTCGGACAGAGCCTCAACTGCTGGCTGGGATGTGACTGGGTAGTGGGATGTAGGTGGTAGGAAACCCCTACTTTGCGACACGATAACCCTTTGCCCCAACAACCAAGCCAGCTAGCTGCGAATTCTTTGTGCCTGAAATAATCATGACATCAACCACCGCTTGGTGTGATACCATGAAGCAGCTGCACTCTAGTGGAGCTGTTGGCTGTTAAGCTGTTGATTTCGACCTCTACCCGTTGTGATGAAGTTCAGGCTGGCTGTGGGACAGCTGTCCCTGGAAGGAGTCGCTCGGCAAGTTGATATTGATACTTGAGGCATGTTAAGGGCCGTACAGAATACAGAGAGGGGAGATGGCCGTGAAAGCGAGACCCGTACTGGTGATCGAAGCCTCGGAGATGAAGAGCTATCTGCCGGTGCCGCCGAACTGTTGGCAGGGGCAGGTGGATTGTGTGGTCGGCCCCTTTTCGAGTCAGGATGCAGCGCAGTACTTTGCGCGGGCAGTAGTCGAATTCAGTCAGTACGACGCCTTTATCGATCAGCTCTTCCCGCGGGGCGACGCCTGGTACCTTAAGATCAACCGGTCAGACACGGGGTTTGCGCCTTATCTTGAGGGGGGTCCGCGAAAGCTTGACAGATCGGTGTGATGCTGTTTTAGCATTAGGCATGACGATAAGGCCGATACCCATCATAGTGGCCCTTGGGGTTACCTCAGCAGCCCATGCACAAACCACCACTATCGATCTCGTACGCCCGCTCCTGGCCTTGGCCATCGTTGTTGTTGTCGTCTTGGCCATCTGGCGGCTGGCGCCGGGCTGGCTCTCCTGGCTAGGGCGGCTACCGGGCGACCTGCGCCTCAAGCGTAATAGTTTTACACTCTATCTGCCCATTGTCTCGGCGCTGCTGGTTAGTCTCCTGCTGAGCCTGTTTATCGGGACCATCGGCTGGCTGCTCGGGTTGGTGGCGACCCTGGTGGGTTGGCTCGGCAACCTGCCGGGCGACATCCGTATCGAGCGCGGCAACTTCACGCTTTTTTTACCGATCACCTCGATGTTGCTTTTGAGTTTGCTGCTAAGCGTCATTTTGAGCGCCGTCGCCTGGCTCCTGCGACGCGGCAAGCGGGGCTGAGTGGGTTATCTCACGCGCTTAAGCAGCCAGTCGCTGATCGTCTCTAAGAAACCCGGCAAGAAGGCCATCTCCAGCGTCAGGTATTCGTCCGGGCTGCCGGTGACGGCTTCCTGGAAGAGGTGATTGGCCTGCTCGAAGACCACTACCGTTACGTCTTCGTTCCCTGCTTCGGCTAGCGCCACCTCAAGCGCCGGGCGGTTTTGCGCCGCGTCCACCTGAGTATCTAGACCGCCAAATAGCGCCAGCACCGGCGCGGTGATTTGCCGGTAGTCCTGGGCCGGGTCGTAGCTCAAGAAGAGCTGGAACCACGGGCTTTGCAGCGCCTCGAGCTGCGCGGCAGTGCCCGCCCTGGCTACCGCTTCCAGGTCGCCAAGAATCGCTAGCTGCTCCTCCGGGAGCCCTTGGAAGTGCCTTAGCAGGGCGTCATAAATGGTGCTCTCCACCGCTTCCCAGTCACCAGCGACAGCCAGAGCTAGTGCGGTTTGCTGCTCGGCCTTAGCTGCCATGATCTCTTCCTCACTGGTGCCGGCAGCTTGCATGATCCGCTCGAGCTGCACCAGCAACACCTCATAGCCGGGCACCGCGGCTCCGGCCATGGCGATGACGAAAGCGACCTCGGGATTGCGCGCCGCCGCCATGGCAGCGATCATGGCGCCCTCGCTGTGGCCTAACAGACCGATCTGCGCCGGGTCGATATCATCCCGTCCTTGCAGGTAGCGCATGGCCGCCAGGGTGTCGCTAGCAAAGTCAAGCGAAGTGGCCAGGGCGTGGTCGCCGCCGGACTCGCCAACCCCCCGCTCGTCAAAGCGCAACACCGCCACGCCCTGACGGGTAAGGTGATTGGCCAACCAGCGCAACGGCTGATAGCCGGGGATGGCGGGATTAGCGCCGTTGCGGTCTTGCGCGCCGCTACCCGAGATCAAGATGATGGCCGGATGGCGGCCGTCCGCTTCGGGGATGGTCAGGGTGCCTGCCAGGGTAATGCCGTCGCTCGTGAAGGTAACTTCTTGAACGCGGTAGGGGAGGTCTTCCTCAGGCTCCGCTGCGGTTGGAATTTCGAAGCCCAGCAGTAGCTGATTAGCGGCGGCGTTAATGGCCTGCATGAAGGTCGCTTGTGTCCCTCGCAGCAGGATCAGATAGGTGAGACCGTCTTGCTCGAGGCTAATCGCGGCTAGCAACTCCTCGCCATACAGGTAGATACGCTGGATCCAGGTGCCGCTTGGGAGCGGTACTGGGCTGGCCTGTAGCGGCGCCGCCACGAAACTCTCGTCTAGCGTTGCGTCGATATGGGTTTGCAGCGCCGCCAGCACAACCTGAAGGTCCTTACCGGGAGCAGCCAGGACGTAGGCCAGGCCGGCTGGATCGCTGCGGGTGAACTTGGCGTACTGGGGCGTACTCTCGTCTGTCCAACCGGTAGGCACCGGCACCTGGAAGCGCCCGGCGGGGTCTGAATAAACCTCCTGAGCCGAGGCTAAGGTGCTCAGGACTGCTAGCACCAGAGTGAGCAGGACTGTTTGAAGGGCGGTTGTCCGCGCCATGTCGATCACCTCGTGAATAATATAGCAAAAGTTCTGCGTGGTGGTCAAGTTGCCGGCAGGAGCTCTGATCGGCCTTGGGACTAAAGTCTCTGGGAGCGGGTCGCCCGGTGGTTGATGCTATAGGATATGGCAAAGGCCCAACAACTGCTCTGGCTCTTGTTCGTTGTCGCGCTGCTCGGTTGGGGGAGAGCTGCTAACACTGTGCCCGTCTACTACTTTTGGGGTGACGGCTGTCCGGTTTGCGCCAGGCAGGATATCTTTTTGCGCGAGCTAAAGGAGCGCTTCCCGGAGGTCGAAGTGCGCTCCTTTGAGGTCTGGTTTGATGCCGATAATCAGGCGCTGTTCCGCGCTATGGCTAGCGCTTACGGCACCGAGGCTCGAGCGGTCCCCACCACCTTTGTGAGCGACAACGTGTGGGTCGGTTTCAACGCCGCTATCGGCGAAGATATTATCCAACGGGTGGAGTTCTGCCGCGAGTTCGACTGCCCCGATCCGGCTGATCGCCTGCCGGCGGAGTGGGCGGAGCGGCTAGGGAGGGAGCCGATAGCTGCACCAGCACCGATAACCCCGCCTACTCCGGGGCCGACCGTTTCGGAGGTGCTGACCATCCCCCTGCTCGGCCAGATCGATCTGGCCAAGCAGTCGTTAGTGGTGATGACCAGCCTGATCGCTTTTATCGACGGTTTTAATCCTTGCTCGCTGTGGGTTTTGTCGATGCTGTTGGCGATGGTAATCCATTCGGGTTCACGCAAGAAGGTGCTCTTAGTCGGGTTCACCTTCCTAACGGTGACTACCTTGGTCTATGGACTGTTTATGATCGGCTTGGTCAACGTGTTCGCCTATGTCGGCTTTTTGGGCTGGATCCAGGCGGCGGTGGCGCTCATGGCGCTGGCCTTTGCGGCAATCAACATCAAGGACTACTTCTTCTTTAAGCAAGGCGTGTCCTTGACTATCTCCGATCAACATAAGCCAGGCATCTTCAAGGGGATGCGCCGCATCATGCAGTCTAATCGCTCACTGCCAGCCACTATAGGCGCTACGGCGGCGCTGGCGCTAGGTGTGACGTTAGTTGAACTACCCTGCACGGCAGGTTTTCCGATGATCTGGAGCGCCATCGTTGCCCGGCAAGAGGTAGGGCCACAGGCTTTCTGGCTGCTTTTGGGGCTCTATCTGCTGATCTTTTTGCTCGATGAGCTATTTGTCTTCAGCACGGTTGTGGTGACCTTAAAGGCCAGCCGCTTTGAGGAGACCCACGGGCGAGTGCTCAAGCTGATCGGCGGCATGGTCATGCTGGGGCTGGGGCTGATGCTCTTGATCGAGCCGGGGCTGATGAACTCACTTGTCGGCTCCGTCGGCGTCTTTGCAGCGGCACTGTCGCTGTCGCTAATCATTCTACTAGTACACCGCAAACTGCTCCCCCACTGGGGCTTGGCGGTAGGCAACGAGGCGGCGCTGCGCAGTCCTAAGCGCTAGATGGTATAATCACCCTTAGCGTCAAAGGAGAGTGCCGTGTATAAGCGTATCCTGGTCCCTACCGATGGCAGTAGCTGTAGCGAAGCGGCCGCTAAGCAGGCGCTGGGTTTGGCAAAGCTGGTGGACGGCGAGGTCACCTTCCTTTATGCCATCGACCCGGTGCCGCCGGCGCTGGCCGCCGAAGCCTACGGTTATGCGGTCTATGCCGAGCAGCTTATCGCCGACCTGCGCAAGGCTGCCGAAGAGGCGCTTAGCAAGGCCGCCGCGCTGGCCGAAGCCGAGGGGGTCCGCTACCAGACCAGGCTCGAGCCGAACGCCCGCCCGGTCGATGCCATTGTCGCAGCCATGAACGCGTTTGATCTGGTGGTGATGGGGAGTCACGGGCGCACCGGGGTGAGGCGGTTGATCCTGGGCAGTGTAACTGAAGGGGTGATGCGCCAGAGCGCTAAGCCGCTGTTGGTGGTGCGCTGTGGTGGTGATAAGTAGTCCTCAGTCTCCAAAGCCGCAACTGCTGACCGGGAGGTGGGTAGTGGGATGTAGGTAGTAGGAAACCCTTCGGCTTCGCTTACAGCCCACCCGCGCTTAAAGCTTGAAAGCCGCGAGCTTGCCATCACCCACGCCCAAACCTGTGTTAGGCGGCGTCCTCTTCGCTATGACGCTGCTCGAGCGTGCTCAAGAGCTCGGCAGGGAGTTGACCCTGCTCAACAGCGCGGTTAAGCAGCTCGATGCCGAGCCGCACTACTTCGGACTTCGACACTAGCCGTTCGGGGTTGGAGAGGTGATAGGCTGTCTTGGTCAGCAGCGAGTCCTGCTCCTCGGTGATGACTACTTGCAGCCGCTTGCTCTTTTCGCGCTTCGGCACCTTAGCCTCCAGTACCGACAGTGTATCATCATGCTGCTTCCCTTGACAATGTGTATAATGCGACATATACTAAACGTGTGTAACTTGTGTATAGCACGAGTACGCATTGAGGCTAATCATTGTGACGCACCTGATCACCCCGCTCGAGCCGGTACTGCGTGAGAGTGCTCTTAGCATTCGTGGCGGGCGCCCCCTGCGGGGAACGTTTCACGCTCATACTGCTAAGAATTCCGCGTTGTATCTCATCCTCGCCGCGCTACTGACGCGGGAGCCGGTGCTGCTTCGTAGCGTCCCCAAGCTGAGCGATGTGTCGGTGCTACTCGACATCGTGCGGCATGTCGGTGCTACGGCGCGTTGGCAAGGGCATGATCTCTATTTGCACGCTCCGCAGATCGAACGCTGCGAGGCGCCATATCACCTGGTTAGCCAGATGCGGGCCAGTTTCGTGGCGCTTGGAGCACTGCTAGGCCGTTGCGGCACAGCCCGCGTCTCGATGCCGGGTGGGTGTGCCTTTGGGCCGCGGCCGGTCGACCGCCATATCAAGGCCTTGGCGCAGCTTGGCGTTGAGGTTCGGGAAGAGGGCGGCGACTTTATCGCTGCCCGCTCGCGCCCGCTGCACGGCCGGGCGGTGTTCGAGGCGCCCACGGTAGGCGGCACCCAGAACATCTTGCTAGCTAGCGCTGTGGGCGAAGGGCAAGTGGTAATCGAAAACGCCGCGCTCGAGCCCGAGGTCGCGGACCTGATCACTATGCTCAACGCCATGGGCGCCAAGATCAGCGGCGCGGGCACCAGCACGTTGGAAGTCCAGTCGGTCCCGGAGCTGCGCGGGGTGGCTTATACCCCCATTCCCGACCGCATCGAGATCGGCACGCTGATGCTGGCCACCGCCGCTACCCGGGGCCAGGTCACGCTCCATGACGTCAATCCCGAGCACCTCCGGGCAGTCAGCGCCAAACTGACTGAGGCCGGTGTGGAGGTCGCTATTATCGATCAACGCACCCTGCATGTCGATGCTACCGGCCCGCTCAAGGCGGTCGATGTCACCGCTGTCGAATACCCGGGGGTACCGACCGATTTGCAAGCGCCGTTTGGCGCTTTTTTAGCGACTGTGCCGGGTGTCAGCACCATCGTCGATCGGGTCTACCCCGACCGCTTCACGCACGTCGGCGAGCTAAGCCACACCGGGGCTAGGCTCGAGCTGCGCGACCGGATCTTGATCGTTAGTGGCGGCAAGCTGCACGGCGCTGCGATGCACGCCGCCGACATCCGCGCCGGCGGGGCGCTGATCGTGGCAGCGCTAGCGGCCGAGGGCGAGTCGCGCATCAC
Source organism: Truepera sp. (assembly GCA_018333775.1). Next base: position 3,546 of record JAGXSO010000014.1, on the reverse strand, counting down.
CGGCATCCAGTTTGTAGAGCGCGGCTACGAGGCCCTGCCGGAGCGGCTAGTCCGTCTCGGGGCCGATATTCGCCAGGAAGCGGCGGCGCTGGCTACCGGCACCTACGGTGACTAATAACTAGCTCTGGCGCTCGTCTTGTGGTTTAAGCGTTAGGTCTTCTTCCTCTTCTTCCCAGAACGGCCAGTCGTGCGCCTCACCTGCTAAGTGTGGGGAAGAACTATCGGCTTCCGGCGGAGGGCTCTGATCGGGAACGGCCAGGGTTGCGTCGTCGGCTACCTCGCGGGGAGGAGGCAAAGCAGGCGTGGTGATCGGTCGTAGCGGTGGGGGGAGGGCCAGTACGGGCGCTTCGGGCGGCGAGGTTGGGGGCGGCTGTGGCTGAACGGGGCGGCTTCTCAAGAGGCGGCCCACTACCCCCACTAACGCCAACAGCACGCCCAGCCCCATCAGTTGCAGCCAGCCGTCACGCCGCGCCTGGGGGCGGATCTCGGGCAGGATGCCGGTATCGATTGCGCGCGCCTGGCTCTCTACATCTTCGGCCAAGATGTCGATGGCGCGGACCTGTTGGGTGGGGCTGCCGAAGGCGCCGGCGGTTGGCTCCGGCAGTACCGGACGCCACCCGGTCGGGTCAAAAAAATCGTAGCTGCCGACCATGCCATAAAGGCTAAAGCGCGTGGGGCGAGGCAGGTCGGTGGTGACGATAATGGTGTCGCCCTCAACTGCAAGCCGGGCATTTGCGCTGTCGGTGATATCGATCGGTTGGCCGGCTTCGATACCAGGCGCCAGTACCGTGAGACTTTCGCCCGTTATGCGTAGCGCATAGTTCCAGGTTACGCCGGGCGGGAGGCTCATCCCTGAGCCGGGCAGCAGGTTGCGCTCGCCTTCGGCGCCGGTATCGAGATAGAACTCGATAATCGGCAGCGAGAAGCCGTAAGGGAGATCCCAGGGGTTATTGAGCCGACCCATGGTTAGCCGTATCGAAAAGGTAGGGGTGTCGGGTACTTCGAGGAGCTGGGCGTCGAACACTCCCGGAGTGCGAAAGACGACATCGGTCGGCGGCAGCAGGTTGCCGTTGCCAAAAGCGTCGCCTACCGGGTCGTGGAGGGTCAGGAGGCTGGCGAGGATGAGGGCGTGAATCACACTGGCTCCAAAGAGGGATTGACGCGATGCTTGGCCGTTTTGGCATAACTTGCCAGCCACTCGGCCAGCTTGTAAGGATCGTGCTGCGCCCAGGGGCCGGGGCCGAGTAGCTGAAGTGTCACGAGGTCGATCTTGGCTCGAGCGAAATCGGTCTCATGCCAGCTCACTACCTCAGCCTGCTCGGTGCGGTAGCGCTCGAGCCGCGCTTCGTCGACCGGGGTGGTGTTGATGGCTACCACGTCCGGGTAGCGCCCCAGGTGCTGATGGATGGCGGCTACATGGTCCCAGGCGCTGAAGCCGTCGGTTTCGCCCGCTTCGGTCATGACGTTGCAGACGTAGACCAGCTTGGCGTTAGTCATCAGCAAGGCGCGGCGGCAGCCGGGGACAAGCAGGGGTGGGAGGGTGCTGGTGAACAGACTACCGGGCCCGAGCACTACCAGCTCGGCTGTTTCGATGGCGGCTACCACCTCTGGGACTACCGCGGGCTCGCTCGGCCTAATCAGCGCCCGCGCTGCCGGGCCGGGCACCGCGCGCACCTGGCTTTCGCCATGCACCCGCTCGCCGCTACGCTTGATGACCTCGAGCGAGACGGGTTCGGTGGTGACCGGATAGACCGCGCCACAGATGTTTAACAGCGAGTTGAGCACGCGGGCCGCCTGGGCAAAGTCGCCTTCGACCTCGGTTAAGGTAGTGATCAACAGGTTGCCGAAGGTGTGCCCTTCTAGCTCCGCCCCGCGGGTAAAGCGATACTCCAGCAGGCGGCTGACCTGTAGCTCATTATCTGACAGCGCGGCTAAGCAGTCACTGAGGTCGCCGGGCGCCGGCATACCGAAGGCGCTGCGGAGCCTTCCTGACGAGCCGCCGTCGTCGCTGACGGTGACAACCGCGGTGATATTGGAGGTCTGGAGCCTTAAGCCGCGCAGCAGGTTCGATAGGCCGGTCCCGCCGCCGATCGCCACCACGCGCGGGCCGCGAGCTAGCGACAGCCGCCGGTGCAACACCGCAGCAGCCTCATCGGGCTTGGGGAGCCAGTGCGACAGCAGCGAGCGGTTGAGCCTGCCGACTGCTGAGACGCTGATAGCTAGGCCCACTAGCGCGACTAAAGCGGCGACCCAGCCGCCGCTCTGGCGCCAAGCCGCACTGACCAGCCAGGCCTCGATGGGCGCGGCGATCTGGCCACGCACCTCTTCTAGCAGCCACAGCGTACCGGCGATGACCCCGACCAGCAGGATCACGGCGCCCAACACAGCCCGGGCGACATGCCGCTTGACCCCCATGCCGGGGGTGAGCCAGAGGCGAAAGTTGCTAAGTCGCCGCAAACGGCTCATGACCCCTCACTATGCTCGGCCAAGGCCGCAGCAACGTCGCGGTGTTCGGCATAGGTGGCAAAAGTGTCGGCGAGGTCGTGCATCAACCGCTCGGCCACCGCCACTGAACGGTGCTGGCCGCCGGTACAGCCGAGCGCTACGGTGTAGCTATTGCGTCCGCTAGTGGCGGCTTGGGCGGCGAGTAGCTTAACAAAGGCGCGCAGTTCGCTGTAAAAGGCTAACCCTTCAGGGCTGAAAACAAAGCTCTGCACAGCGGGGTGGCGGCCGTCTTGGCGCCGCAATTCCTCTTGGTAATAGGGGTTGGGCATACCGCGCAGGTCGAAGACGTTATCGGCATCGATCGGCACGCCGCGCTTAAAGCCGAACGAGACCAGGCGCAGCCGGAAGCTCCGCTCGCCGCCAAAGCGCTCCCATAACTCTTCGGTGAGCTGGCGCGCCGTGGTCTGTGAGGTATCGAGCACTACGTCGGCCATGGCCCGCAGCTCGCCTAAGACCTGCCGCTCGCGACCAATGTCGGCCGACAGCCCGGATTGCCCCAGAGGGTGGGTGCGCCGCGTGAAGTTATAGCGCCTGACCAGCACCTCATCGCTGGCGTCCAGAAATACTACTTCAGGGGTGATACCCGCTGCCAGCAGTGCAGCTAGCTGCTCCGGCAGGGTGCCGAGGTGGGCGCGGGTGCGCACATCGACACCGACCACCAGGCGGTTTTGCTGCAGCTGCTCCGTCTGGGTGATGAGGGGCAGCCAGAGTGGCGGCGGCACGTTATCCGCGGTGTAGTAGCCCAGGTCTTCGAGCGCCTGCAGGGCGGTGGTCTTGCCGGCGCCGCTCAAACCGGTCAGGATGACGAATCGCACACTACTCTCCAGGATCCCGCAGACAGGATACGCTTACGGCATTAAGGTTTGGTGACAAGGCTGACTGCTAACAGAGTGCCGTTACTCCGCACGATAGCTGCGTGAGACGACGACCAGATCAGCTCACCGGCCGCTACGACCAGCGAATTGCTCGGCAGGCGGGCCTTGATTACCGAAGTGTCGAGGTGAGGGCTCGAGCCGTAGCTGACACCGCTCACGGCGGGGG
>JAGXSO010000013.1 GCA_018333775.1 Truepera sp. | reverse complement strand
AGAAACGGCGGAGCCACCTGACTGCTGGCGATGTGCCCCTCGAGGTGATGCACAGCGATAAAGGGGAGCCCTCGTGCCCAAGCCAGGCCCTTGGCGTAACTAAGCCCGACCAGCAGCGCTCCGACTAGCCCTGGGCCGTAGGTGGCGGCTACCGCGTCGATGGCAGTTAGCTTCAGCCCGGCCTGGTCAAGCGCCTGCTGGAGCACCTGGTCGATGACTGCTAAGTGCTCGCGGCTGGCCGCTTCGGGCATCACCCCGCCGTAGGGCGCATGCAGCGCAGTCTGCGAGGCCACCACGTTGGCCACGACCTGGCCGTCGGCCACGATGCCTACGCCGGTGTCGTCGCAGGAGGTGTCGATGCCGAGGATAACCATAAGCGCTCTAAATCTATCTTAAGCTACCGAGGTTAGCTCACCGCGCAAGTCTTGTTGCACCAATTGGCGAATCTCCTGGGGGGGCAACCCCTTGCTAAGCAGGTAGAACAGCTTGGTCAGCGCCGCCTCGGGCGTCATGTCATGGCCGCTGACTACCCCGGCTTGCTGCAGCGCCTGTCCGGTGGCGTAGCTCATCATCACGCTGCCGCGCAAGCACTGGGTGCAGTTGACGATCACCACACCGCGGGCGCAAGCAGCCTCCAGCACTCCCATCAGTGCGGTGTCGCGGGCTGGAGCGTTGCCGGCGCCATAGGTTTCCAGCACCATCCCCCGTACCGGCGCACGCAGAAGGTTTTCAACGATGCCGGCAGTAATGCCGGGAAAGAGCCGCAGGGCACCCACACTCACCTCACCTAGCGGTTGTAACGCTACTCTGGCACTGGACTTGGGCCGCACCCGCTCCCAGGCGATAGCGATCTCCACCCCGACCGTGCCGAGTGGCGGCGCGTTGGGCGAGGCAAAGGCATCAAAACCACTGGCAGAGACCTTGCGCGCTCGGTTGCCGCGCAGCAGCTGGCCACTGAGATAGATGCACACCTCAGGTAGTGGATAGTGAGCGGCTAATAACAGGGAGGTGATCAGGTTTTCGCGGGCATCGCTACGCACTTCGGCTAAGGGGATCTGCGAGCCGGTCAGGATTACCGGTTTGGCAAGATGTTCCAGCATGAACGACAGCGCACTGGCGCTGTAGGCCATGGTGTCGGTGCCGTGCAGCACTACAAAGCCGTCGTACTGGTCGTGGTGCGCCACGATATCGCGGCCGATCCGCTCCCAGTCGCGCGGGGTCATATCGGCAGAATCTAGCAGCGGCGTATACTCGCGCACTGTCAGGCGCGGCATATCTGGGGCTTGCAGCTCCGGCATGGCCGCTAGGTGCTCGGCCAGGTAGCCGGGTTCGGGTGCATAGCCCTTGGCGGTGCGCTTCATACCGATGGTTCCCCCGGTATGGGCGAGATAGACCGAGCGCGCCATGATGAACCTAGCGGAAGTCGGCCAGGACGGCTAGTACCTCGTCGATATCGTGTGGGGTATGGTCGGCGTTGACCTGAAAACGGATCGACTCGTCGCCGCGCGGCACCACCGGGAAGTTCAGCCCGGTAGCCAGCACGCCGTGCCGCCGCAGGTGCGCTACCAGCGCGGCGGTGCGGGCGGTGTCGCGCACCAGCAGCGGCACCACCGGATGCTCGCCAGGTAGGGTCTCAAAGCCGAGCTGCGTAAGACCGCCCTTAAAGCGCCCAGTCATGGTGCGCAGATGCGCCAGGCGCTCAAGTCCCGCCGGGCTGTCGAGCAGCCTAAGCGCTGCAAGTGCTGCTGCCGCCTCGCCGGGGGTGATGGGGTTGGAGTAGAGATACATCATCGCGGTCTCGCGCAAAAACTGCACCAGTGTCCGGCTGCCGACGGCGTAGCCGCCGTTGACGCCGAAGGCCTTGCCGAGCGTGGCCACTAGGATATCGACGCCCTCGGCGCCGGCGTACTCCTCGGTGCCGCGCCCGGTCGCGCCGAAGGCACCTACCCCGTGCGAGTCGTCGACTATGACGATAGCGTTCTCCGGGAACTGCGCGTCGAAGCGGCGTGCCAGCGCGACGATCTCCGCTAGCGGCGCGTGTACCCCGCGCATCGAAAAGATACCGTCGGTAACGATGATGGCCCGCTTGCTGCCGGTGGTTGCAGCCTCGGCGAGCTTGGCCGCTAAGTCGGCTAGATCGAGGTGCCGATAGACGAACTTGGCCTTAGGGCGCGCTAAGCGGACAGCGTTGATGATGCAGTTGTGGTTCAGCTCGTCGCTAATCACTGCCGTGTCAGCGCTAATAAGCGGGACCAGCACGCTCACTACCGCGGCGTAGGCCGAGCTGAAGATCAGCCCCGCCTCGCGCTGGTGAAAGGCTGCCAGCCTCTCTTCGAGCGCTACATGGGGGGCGTGGGTGCCGCTGATGAAGCGCACCGCGCCGGGGCCTACGCCGTAGCGCCGCACCGCGTCTTCCTCGGCCTCAATGAGCGCCGGATGCAGCGCCAGGCCCAGGTAGCTGTTGGCGTTTAGCTTGATAAAGGGCCGCTCGCCTTCACCCGCGATCAGGTAGCGCGGTCCGCGCTCGCCCTGAGCGGGCAGCACCGCCGTAATGACCGACTCGGATCCCTTGGCGGTTCCCTTGACGACGAGGTCGTCGAGGTGGGCTTGGAGCGCATGGGTAACACGGTTAAAGGGCATGGGGCCTCCTAGTGTGCCTCGGCCTTGGCGCGCAGCTTGCTGAGCATGTCCCGCACCATGGCCGGCAGGTCGTAGCAGGGCCGCCACCCCCACTCGGAGCGGGCGGCGCTGTCGTCTAGCGAGCGCGGCCAGGAGTCGGCGATAGCTTGCCGGACAGGATCGATCTCGTAGTCTAAGGTGAAAGCCGGGAGGTGGGTGCGGAGCTCTTGGGCCAGCACCTCGGGCGTGAACTGCATGGCGGTGACGTTGAAGGCGTTGCGGTGCAAGAGCTTTTTGGGGTCGGCCGCCATCAGCTGAATGGCGGCGTTAATAGCATCGGGCATGTACATCATGTCGAGCTGGGTATCGCCCTTTAAGAAGCAGGTGTAGCGCCCGTAGCGGATGGCGGCGTAGAAGATCTCCACCGCATAGTCGGTGGTGCCGCCGCCCGGGGGGGCCACGTAGGAGATCAGTCCGGGGAAGCGCAAGCCCCGCGCATCTACTCCGAAGCGGTGGTAGTAGTAGTCGCAGAGCAGCTCTGCGGTCACCTTGGTTACGCCGTACATGGTAGTGGGGCGCTGGATGGTGTCTTGCGGGGTCTTCTCGCGCGGGGTGCTGGGCCCAAAGGCGCCGATGGAGCTGGGTACGAACACCGCGCAGCGGTTCTGGCGCGCAACTTCGAGCACCTTGTAGAGGCCGCCCACGTTGACCTCCCAGGCGACCTGGGGCTTCTGCTCCGAGACCGCCGAGAGCAGCGCCGCCAGGTGGTAGATGGTGTCGATCCGATATTTGCGCACCACCGCTTGTAGCTGGTGAGAGTCGGTGCAGTCGACGATTTCGAAGGGGCCGTTGCGCCCTAGGCGCTCGCGGGGCGCGATGCGGATGTCCGAGGCGACGACCGAGTCGTCGCCGTAGCGGGTGCGCAGGGCGGGGACGAGCTCGGCGCCGATCTGCCCGAGTGCGCCGGTGACGAGGATGGTGTTCATGGTCCGCTTACTCCGTATCCGAGCCTGAAAGCAGGCGCATAGTCAGGCTAACACGGTTAGGACAATTGACGGAGCCTCTCGGCTAGCACCTCGACCAGGTGTTTGGCAGGCCGGCTGGTGCCGTCCTTAATCTGATGCCGGCAGCTAAAACCGGAGGCGACCACCGCGCCCTGGTGCTGGCGCACGGCGGGGAACAGGCGCTGCTCGCCGATCTGCATGGACAGCAGGTGATGGTCGTAGCCGAAGCTCCCGGCCATACCGCAGCAGCCTGAATCGACTTCGCTCACGGCGCTCGAGACCCAACCGAGCACCGCCCGGCTCGCGGCGGTGCCGATCACCGCGCGCTGCTGGCAGTGGCCGTGGAGCATGACCGGTGCGCTGCTCTGGCTAAACACCTGCTCAGGCTTGATGGCGCCGCCGGTCCAGGCCTTGGCCAAGAACTGATCGATCAGCGTAACGTGCTGGGCTACCGCGGTAGTCGCCGCGCCAGGGATTAGGTCGCGGTAGTCATCCTGGAAGGCGGTAATACAGGAGGGCTCGAGCCCCACTACCGGCACGCCGCGCTTAAGGTAGCCACTGATGACCGTTACATTCTGCTGGGCCAGCTGTTTGGCCTCGCGCAGCAGCCCCTTGGAGAGCTGCGGGCGGCCGCAGCAGCGGTAAGGGATAAGCTCGACCTGATAGTTAAGCGCCTCCAGCACGCGGATGGCGGCTATACCTACCTGGGGGTCGTGGAACATGGTCCAGGTGTCGGCGAATAGCGCCACTATGGGACGCCCCGGATTGGGATGGGCCGAGCGAGAGCGGAAGAGGTGCGCTAGCGAAGCGTCGGCGTAGCAGGGGAGAGTCCGCCGCTGATCGATGCCGAGGGTTCTCTCCAGCGCCCAGCGCACCGGCTTTAGCGGCAGCAGCGCGTTAACCAGCGGAGCCAGGAGCCTCCCCAGCGGCGCCACGCGAGCTACGTTGCCAAAGGCCAAGGCTGCTAATGGGGTACCGTGCTGCTGATAGTACTGGGCCAGAAACTCGTATTTGAGCTTAGCCATGTCCACCCGGGTCGGGCACTCAGCTTTGCAGGCCTTGCAGGCCAGGCAGAGGTCCATCACCTGGTACAGCTCGTGGCTCGCCAGCCCGCCGGGGAGGTTGCCCGTCAGTGCCTCGCGCAAGGCGTTGGCGCGGCCACGGGTGGAGTGATCCTCATCGCGGGTGGCCATGTAGCTGGGGCACATGGTGCCGGTGCCGGTCTTGCGGCAGTGGCCCACGCCGGTACAGGCCTCGATAGCGTGGCCCAAACCGTCTTCGAAGTTGAGATGGGTGTTAACCGGTGGCAGTTGGTAGCTGGGGCCGTAGCGGAGGTTGTCGGTAATCGCTCCGGCATCGACGATCTTGCCGGGGTTGAGCAGATTCTGCGGATCGAAGGTGCGCTTGATGGCGCGGAAGGCCTGATAGAGAGTGTCGCCAAAAAGCTCGCGGTTCTTGTACGAGCGGATCAAGCCGTCGCCGTGCTCGCCGCTCCAGGAGCCGCCGTACTTGATTACCAACTTGAAGACCTCTTCGCTGATGCGGGCATACGCCGCTACTCCGGCGGCGCTTTTTAGGTTGAGCACGGGATGGATGTGCAGTAGCCCCACGCTGGCATGGCAGCACATGACGGTCGCTACGCCGTATTTGGCGCAGACCGCCTGCACCTCGGGGATGTAATGGGGGAGTTTATCGACCGGCACCGCAGCATCTTCGATCAGCGGCACCGGCTTGGCGTCGCCCGGCATGGTCTCGTAGATCGCCCAGCCGCCCTGGCGGAAGGACCAGATATCGGCCTGCTCGCGGCTGCTTTGGGCCAGATGGATCTGGTAGCAGCGCGCGTTGACCTCGGTGTCGGCGGTCAGGCTGGCGAGTTTGGCCGCAAGCTCAGCTTCGTCTTGGCCTTCAAACTCGACTAACAGCACCGCCTCAGGGCTGCCCTTGACCCAGCTTAATAAGGGGGCCAGATGGGGGTTGTCGCGACCTAGCGCAATGAGCGCAGCATCTATGATCTCAACTGCGCTGGGGCCGTGGCGGTTAATGAACTGCACGGCCTCGAGCGCTTGGTGCAGCCGCTCAAAGTGGAGCAGCACCAAGAGCTGGCACTTGGGGAGGGGCATCAACTTGACGGTAACGTCCAGAATTACCGCCAGCGTCCCTTCCGAGCCGCAGATCAGCTTAGCCAGGTTGAGGGGCTTGTCCACCAGGGCATCAAGGCTGTAGCCGCTGACGCGGCGCAGCACCTTGGGGTAGCGGGCCCGGATCTCGTCGGCGTGCGTGGTGATGATACCGTGGACTTGCCGGTAGATATCGCCCTCTAACCCTCCCGCCTGGAGCTTAGCTGCCAGCGCCTCGGGGCTCAGCTGATAAAACTCGGCGATGGTGCCGTCCGAGAGCATCACCGTCATCGCCAGCACCTGATCGATGGTCGTGCCGTACTTGATCGAGCGCGTCCCCGCCGAGTTATTAGCCACCATGCCGCCCAAGTTGGCACGGCTGGTGGTCGCGACATCGGGGGTGAATTGCAAGTCGTGGGGTTTGAGGTAGCGGTTGAGCTGATCGCGCACTACGCCGGGCTGCACCTTGATCCAGCGCGCTGCGGGGTCGAAGTCCAAGACGGCGTCCATGTACTTGGAGAAGTCGAGAACGATCGCCGCCCCGACCGTTTGCCCGGCCAGGCTGGTGCCGCCGCCGCGCGGCAGGATGGGCAGACCGGCGCGGCGTGCCACGGCAAGCACCTGGCGCACGTCCTCGGCGGTTTTAGGGATGACCACGCCGTAGGGGAGGATCCGGTAGGGGCTGGCGTCGGTAGCGTAGAGCGAGCGCGCCAAGGACTCAAACCTGACCTCGCCGGCAACTTTCCATTTCAGCTCGTTTTCGATCTGCTTAAGGTCAGGCCCCATAGTATCAGTATGCCATCCCCAGCAGTCGCTCAACGGTTTCGTTGAAGGCAGCATCGTCAGCAAAGCGATAGGCGCTGACAAAGCTCTGGAGCAGATAGCGCTCAGTAAGCCCGATCACCAGCGTCTCGGAGCGGTAGGGATCGCGTTTTAAGTTGCGAGCGCGCCCGTAGTCGTCGATTAAGTCGAGTTCGCGCAGGCAGCGCCGGCAAAGCTCAGCCTTGACGCCGTTAAAAGGGGGGGTGTCGCGGCGCGATAGCGCCACAAAGGCGCGGCGCAGGTCGTGTACGCCGGGGTACTGCTCGGCGAGCCGCGTAAGCTTAGCTAGTTCGGCCTCGTCGAGCGCGAAGGTCAGCGCCGGGTTGCGGTTGACAAGCTCCCGCAGCGGCGCGGTGAGCGCCAGCGGCTCAGCTTCATTCAGCGACAGGGTGGTGATGGCGCCTGGATGGTGGGGCTGACCCCGGCGGTAGCGGAGCGGTCGTTCCGAGCCGGCGTCGCCTAGCGGTTGGGCCGGGCGCACGGCGGCGGCGATGAACTCCAGCGAGCGCCGCTCTTGCCAGTGGTTTTCATGGAGGGTGATGACGGCATTGACCGGTGAGCCAGGGGTCAGGGTGGAGACGTTATCCCCTTGCTGCCAAGCCACCCCGCGCAGGCCCGCTAGCCTGAGCTGAAGGTGCTTGCCGCCTTCGCCCACGGCGCGGACGCCCTCCAGGGGTGCGGTTAGCGCGAACAGCGGTGCCGCGTGGCCCTGGCCGTAGGGCTCGAGCCCCTTGATAGCCTGAAAGAGCTCATCGTTAAGCTCGTCACGCGAGATCAGCGCGTCGATTAGCAGTCTGGGTTGCGGGGTGGGGAACTGACGCACGTAGTCGAAGATGCGGGCGCGAAACGGCGCGATAGCAGCGTTATCAAGCGAAAAACCGGCGGCCTGCGAGTGCCCGCCGAAGCGCTTGAGGTGGGCTCTGGCATAGGCCAAGCCCTCGACCGCTGAGATGCCCGGCGTGGAGCGGACCGAACCCTTCCCCTGAGCGATGATAAAGACCGGCTTGTAGAAGCGTTCTAGCGCCTTACTGGCCACAATCCCCATCACCCCGGGGTGCCAGGCGTCGCTGTGGAGCACCAGCGCGGGGGCCTCAGGGTCGGCCTGAGCCAGCGCCTCCTTGAACATAGCGTCCTGGATGGCGCGGCGCTCGGCGTTCTTGATATCCAGGTAGGCCGCTAGCTCGCGGCCTCGGCGCTCGGAAGCGGTCATTAAGAGCTCGAGCCCGGCCTCGGCCTCACCCAGGCGCCCGGCGGCGTTTAGGCGTGGCGCCAGCACGAAGGCCACCTCGCGTGCGCTTGGCGCCCGCCCGGAAAGCGCCTGCGCCACCGCAGCCCTTACCCCCGGCCAGTGCGAGTCGGCTAGGCGGATAAGGCCGGCCTTGACCAGGGCGCGGTTTTCGCCTAATAGCGGGGCCACGTCGGCGATGGTGCCGATGGCGGCTAAGTCGCTGTAGGCTAGGGGGGGCTCGAGCCCCAGCCGTTCGTGCAGTGCCCACAGCAGGTGAAAGGCCACCCCGGCGCCGGTCAACTCAGGGAGCCCCTGGCGGGCCAGCGGCGACAGCGCTGGGTGGATGACCAGGCAGTCGGGCAGGGTCTGGCCAGGGTGGTGATGGTCGCTGACGATCACCTCCATCCCCAGGGCCTGTAGCTGCGCGATCTCCTCGAGGTTGCTGATGCCGCAGTCAACGGTTAAGAACAGCGCTGCCCGCTCGGCGTGCTCCGGCACTCGCTCCGGTGCGATGCCGTAGCCGTCCTGCCGGTTGGGGATAAAGGGTATCACCTCGGCGCCGAGCGCCCGCAGGCCCAAGGTTAACAGGGCCGTGCCGCTGATACCGTCGGCGTCGTAATCACCGTGGATCAGGATGCGCCGCTTGGCGCGGATGGCCGCTTCAAGCCGGGCGGCAGCCTCCGGCAAGGTCGGGATGGCGCTGAGCTTAAGCGGCGGGGTAAGCGCCTCCAGCGCCTCTTCTTTGAGCCCTCGCCCCCATATCACCTGCGCCAACAGCGGCGGGATACTCAGCTCGCGCATCAGCCGGGCGATGGCCGATAGCGGCGCCACAGGCCGAAGCTGCCAGTGCAGGGCTAAGGTGTTAACCGGCGCCTCCTAACGACCGCGCTCGTCCAGGTCGCCCTCGCTCTGCCAACCGTCGCTGCGGTCGGGAATGACCGGGGTCAAGGGGGGCTGATGGGCATTCTTGACAGCCAGCCTGCTCTCTAACTCGGCGAGCTGCTTCTTGAGCTTATAGTTTTCGCGCTTCATTCCCCAGAGGCGCCCTTGCAGCAAGAGCCAAGTAAACAGCCAGACCAGCAGCATAGCGGCTAGCACCACTAGCGCCGGGGGGAGCGAGGCGAACAGCGGCAGGCGGACTTCGACCGGATTGACGCTATGGAACCAGAGCAGATAGCCGGCAGCGGCCAGCACCAGTAGTAGTTGAAAAATTTGCGTGGCTTTCACAGTCAACCTCCCCTAGTAGTCTACCTTGTTGCGCGGCCACTAACCGTACCGCTAGACTGATGCTTTGTGATAACCCAGCCTACCCCCAGGGTGCTCTGCGCCATGTCGGGCGGGGTGGACTCCTCCCTGGCCGCAGCCATGCTCCAAGAGCAGGGGTTTGCGGTAACCGGGGCGATGCTCCGCTTCTGGCCCGATGACCGGCCCTGCGGGGCCTTCGATCGCTGCTGCAGCCCTGACGCCGCCTATGACGCCCGGCGGGTGGCTGATGCGCTCAAGCTACCTTTTTACTTGCTCGATGCCCGCGAGCAGTTCAACGAGGTCGTCATCGATCCGTTCGTCCCCAGCTACCTGCGCGGCGAGACGCCCAATCCGTGTGTCTGGTGTAACCGCCAGATCAAGTTCGGCAGCCTCCTCAAGAAGGCTGAGATGCTGGGCTGTAGCTATCTGGCCACCGGCCACTACGTGCGCCGCGTGGAGGGGCCGCACGGGGTAGAGCTGCACCGCGGCGACGATGATGACAAGGACCAGACCTACTTCCTGTGGGCGCTGCCGCGCCAGGTGTTGCCCCACTTGCTGTTCCCGATTGGCAAACTGACTAAGGCCCAGGTGCGTGACTTAGCAGCGGAGCGGGGCTTTGTGACCGCCCAGAAACCGTCCTCGCACGGCCTGTGCTTCATCGCCACTACCGTCAAGGACTACCTGCAGCAGAACAGCGAGGCGCGCCCGGGGCCGGTTCTGGATGCTGCCGATGGCTACCGTGAGATCGGTCGGCACCAGGGGGTGCAGTTCTACACCATCGGCCAGCGCAAAGGGCTCGGGCTCTATAAGTCGCACCTCGAGCGCTACGTGATCGACCTGCGCGGCAAGGAGAACGCGGTGGTAGTCGGCACCCGTGAGCAGTGCCAGTGGAGCAGCTTGGTGGCCGAGCGCAGCAACTTCCTGCTCGAGCCAGCCGACCTGCCGTCGCGGGTGTGGGCCCAGGTGCGCTACCGCCAGCGCCCGGTGGCGGCCAGCCTGGAGCTGCTGCCCGGCGACCGCTTTGCGCTGCGCTTTGACGAACCGCTGTTTGCCGTCACCATCGG
>JAGXSO010000012.1 GCA_018333775.1 Truepera sp. | reverse complement strand
TCAATCTCTGCGCCCGCTTCTTGATCGAGCAGAGCCGCTAGCTTAACCACAGCTATCCGCCAATCTGGCCTTGGAGGATGATGGCGATAACGAACCCGAAGATGACCAAGGTCTCAGGTAGCACCAGATAGATCAGCAGCTGACCAAAGGCCTGGGGCCGCTCGGCCAGCGTACCCACCGCCGCGCTGCCGATAGCAGCCATGGCGATGCCCACACCGATGGCGCTGAGGCTAATAGCCAGCGCGGCGGCCAGGGCGATCAGACCGTCGCCGATGGTGCGCCCTTCCTGCGCCAAGCCAACACTAAAGAGCGCTGCCAAAACGACTAGAACCAGCACTTTTTTCATACTTTTCCTCCATAGCGTCTAAAGGGATGATAAGGACGGCCGCTGGCTTCGTAAAAGCCGAACTTGGTGAAGAACTCGACATACTGTAAACGGAGCGGTTGTAGTGTGTAGCCGATAATTTTAAGCACCAGCGCCACGAGGTGAACAGCAAAGGCCACCACGATCCCCAACAGCGGCCCGATGATCGGCAGTGTCCCGGCGATGGCAAAGCCCAAATCGACCACTAGCTTGGCGGTGTACATCGAGGCCAGGCCGATAGCCAGGATTCGCAGGAAGCTCAGGATGTGACCCGAGTTGGAGATAAGCTCGAGCGGCATTAGCGCTACCCTCGAGCGCACTACCCCAACCACAAAGACCGCCAGCAGTAGCGCCACCGCAATCTGCACCGGCGTGGTGATGGCCGAGTTCAAAAAGGCGGCGGCAAAGATAACTACCCCCAGCAGCCCGCCGATCATCCCGATCCCTTCCCACAAATGCTGCGGCTCGTGGTGCTTATAGCCGTAATAGGCCCTGATCGCCCAGCCGCTGAGCACCTGCAAGATGCCAAAAGCAAGGCACAAGAGCAGCATAAAGTTAAAACCCGACTCTTCCGCCCGATACACTAAGATGGGGATAATGCCACTGCCGCCGTGGCCGGGATAGAAGAAAATGGGGTGGCCGGCTGGAATGCGCTCTAACAGCGGGCCGAAGAACTTGCCGTAGACGAAGCCCCAAGCTATGGTCCAGCCCGCCGCCCAGTTAATAATGGTCCCTACTGCCGGCAGGGTATTAGCCGCGATGGTGATGCCCAAGGGGCCCAACAAGAGCGGCCGGCCGGCCAAACCGCGCCGGCGCAACCAGATGCCTAGCGCCAGAAACATCAAGCCGAAACCGATGTCGCCCACAATAGCGCCAAACATCAGTGGGAAGAAGATCGCCAGCGTCCAGCTCGGATCGAAATGGCCGTACCTGGGTGGGGCAAAGAGGCTCATCAGCAGCTCAAACGGCTTGACCCAACCGCTGTTCTCCAACTTGACCGGAACATTGTGATCATGGTGTTCGTCGGCCTTACGGGCTTCGATGATGAGGCCGTCGCCAAACTGCCGCTTGAGCGCCTCGACCACCCGCGGTCGCTCAGCGCTAGGCACCCAACCCTGCAAGGCAAAGCTGTAGCGGCCCCCGGCCAGCTCCCGCATCGTTTGATAGAGCCCCTGTTGGTTTAACGCCAATTGTTGCAGCGCCACTAGCTTGGGGCGATGCTGCGCTAGCTCCTGCAGCTCGTTGTCAAGAACTGCCAGGCGCTGCGGGTGAGCCAGCGAGCGCTCCTCCATGACATGAACAGCCTTGGCCACGCCGAAGCTTTCGTAGCGCTCGGGGAGCCGCAGCTCGGCTAGGCCGAGTCGGCCAATGGCAGCTAGCAGGACACCGCGTTGCTGCCCATGAACGACCGCAGTCACCAACAGCGATTTGCCGTGTGGGCGACTGCTGATGACTACCCCGTCTTCAAGCTCCTCGTTGAGTGCGGTTGCTGCCCGCGTTAGCCCTTCCGGCGCCACCAAAAACGCCACCCCGGTCAGGTAGCGGCTGCTCTCGAGCTGAGCCAGGCTCGGTGCCAGAGTACGAAACAGCGGCAGATAGCTGTTAATCAGATCAAGATCGTCCTTGAGCTCGGTGCGCTCACTCAGCAGGCGTCCTACCTGCTCGGCTAGGTTGCGAACGTAAGAGAGCAGCTCTTCAGGCCGGTTTTCCAGCTCGACCCGGCTTGCCGCCTTTTCGGTGCTAGGCAAGGCCTCTAGCAGATAGGTAGTCTTAGCGACGACATCGTCCCACAGCTCTTTAGCCTGCTGATCGCTCGGGTCGAGCTTAAAACGCCCCAGGGGTAGCCCTTCGATCGGGTCGATCATGACTACCCCCAGGCTCTGTAAGCTGGCCAATAGCTCCTTGGCGCTGCGGCGACGGCCGACCACCACTAGTTGATCCATGGTAGCGATCATGGCAAGACCCGCTCCACAACCAGTTTGACCGCCTCATCAAGGCGTCCTTGGCTCCGCGCCTCGAGCTTAGCGACCTCAGCCTCTACCTTGGCTAAGCTGGCCAGGCGAACTTCCTCCGCCTGGCGGCGCGTTTGCGCTGTTTGCTCGGCGGTAAGCTGCGCGATCTGTTGGTCTATCGCGGCAGCGATCGCCTGAGCCTCAACTTCAGCCTGCCCAAGTAGCTCCTGGGCCTCTTGCTTGGCCGCCTCTACTTTGGCCAGCAGGGCTTGCTCATGACTGATCAACTCTTGCAACAGTTTCTCGCCCTGGACTTCCAAACGACCCTCCTTACCACACGAAGACACTGCCCGGCCAAGACGCTCGACCCCACCCTCGTCGAGGCAGAAAAAAACGCGAGACCGTGGGTCAGAGACCCTTCGCGCGTTACTGGGGTTAGCATAGCAAGCGCTGTGGGCAGTGTCAACGCAAAGACTCTCGACTCTTTACAGCCCTTGTCGCACGGCTTAAATACCGTTCAGAGCGTTGCGGGCCGGCCGGGCAACGCCGAGAGGGCACTGTAAAATTGACCCGCCACGCCGCACGGCCGGCAGCTACTTGCATCTGCCGCACAGTGAATATATTATCAGCCACGCGCAAACTTGCGCCCATGGAAAGGGATCACCCATGTTCACCCGACTCACCAGCCTACCTGGACGCGATCTGCTCTCGCTGGCCGAGCTGACCCGTGAGGAGTTTATTGGCCTGCTCGACAGCGCGCTGGAGATCAAGAGCGCGTTCAAGCGCGGCCACCGCCCGCCGGTCCTGGCCGGGAAGACGCTGGCTATGATCTTCGAGAAGCAGTCGCTGCGCACCCGCTCGACCTTCGATATCGCCATGTACCAGATGGGTGGGCACTCGGTGCTGTTAAGTCAGAACTACATCGGCTGGGGGGTGCGCGAGACCATCAAGGACGTAGCCCATAATCTCGAACGGTGGGTAGAAGGGGTGATGGCCCGCACCTACGGCCACGCTACCCTGACCGAACTGGCCGAGCACGCCGACGTGCCGGTCATCAACGGGCTCTCCGACTTGTTCCATCCCTGTCAGCTGCTGGCCGATTACCTCACGATCAAGGAGGCCTTCGGCACGCTCGAGGGGCTTAAAATTACCTTCGTTGGCGACGGTAACAACGTCTGCAACAGCCATATTGAAGCGACTGCGCACGCCCAGACCGAGCTGGTTATCGCCTGTCCTGAGGGCTTCGAGCCCGAGGCTAAGGTGCTGGCACAGGCTCGAGCCTGCGGTGCCAGCGTGACCATCATGCGCGACCCACGTGCGGCGGTGCGCGGCGCCGACGTGCTCTATACCGACGTGTGGATTTCGATGGGCCAGGAAGAGGAGGCTGAGCGCCGCAGACAAGCCTTTGCGGGCTATACCATCACGCCCGAGTGGTTTAGCGACCTTGCGCCCCAGGGTATTTTCATGCACGATCTACCGGCTCACTACGGCGAGGAGTGCGTGGAGGAAGCTGTCTACCATCAGCACAGCCGCGTCTTTGAGCAGGCCGAAAACCGCTTGCACGCGCAAAAAGCCGTGTTGTATCAGCTGCTGGGGGGATAGGTATTCCAAGACCAGAGAAGATTTCGAGCCTACAACTCGGCGGCAATCCCTGTGGGGAACCTATAATGAACATCATGACGCCATACCAACTCCTGAGCCAACTCGCTCTGGTGAATCAGGACTGAAAGAGACAGACCCTTGGAGAAGGCAATGCAACCACAACAGGTACGGGTCGGCATCTTAGGCGGTAGCGGTTACGGCGGTGCCGAGCTGCTCCGCCGCTTGCTTCAGCACCCCTTGGTGACACTTAGCGGGGTCGCCTCCCGGCAGTATCTGGGCCGACCGCTAGCGGCAGCCTGGCCGCACTTGGCGGGAGTTACGGAGGCCACCTTCGCCGATGAAGCCGAGGTTATCGGCGGCTGCGAAGTGCTCTTTACCGCTACTCCTCACGGCAGCACTGCCCCGCTGGTAAAGCAGGCGCTTGAGGCTGGTAAGCGGGTTATCGACCTGTCGGCGGACTTCCGCCTCAGCGCCGAGGACTACGCTCGCTGGTACGGTCACCCACACCCCTGCCCAGAGCTGTTGAGCACGGCGGTCTACGGCCTTACCGAACTGCATCGCGACGAAATCCGGATGGCGAGGCTGGTCGCCAATCCCGGTTGTAACGCCACCGCTGCCAACCTAGCGCTAGCGCCGCTCGCTGCCCACGGGCTGTTGGGTGAGCAGGCGCTGGTGTCGATAGCGGCGGCGGCCTCCGGCGCTGGTCGCAGCCCCGAGCTGGGGCTGCACTACAGCGAGGTCAACGAAAATGTGCGTCCGTATAAGGTCGCCGGAACGCACCGGCACATCCCCGAGGTTGAGGACACGCTAGGGCGAGCCGCAGCTTTGGGGAGACGGCTTAAAACCCACGCCCCCGCCTGGCGGCCTACCATCACCTTTACCCCGCATCTCATCCCCATGACGCGCGGGATTCTGGCCAGTTGCGCTACTTACCCCACTCGGGATGGAGTCACCGAGGCCGAGCTGTTGGCGCTCTACCGTGCGTACTATCGAGACGAGCCGCTGATCGTGGTGCAAGACGAACTGCCGCAGACCAAGGCGGTCTTCGGCAGCGACCGCTGCCTGATTACGGTGCGGCGCGACCTGCGCAGCGGATGGATTCACAGCTTTGCGGTGATCGACAACCTGGGCAAAGGGGCGGCGGGCCAGGCGGTGCATAACCTTAATGTGATGCTGGGCTTTAGCGAGACGCTGGCCCTGCTAGGAGCGTTATGGCCATAGCCCTACCCCTCGGGTTTCAGGCGGCGGCGCTGGCGTCCGGCATCAAACCGTCCGGCAAGCCTGACCTGGCGCTGATCTACTCCCCCTTCCCACTCCTGTGGGCCTTTACTAGCACCGAAAACCTGGTCAAGGCGCCCTGCGTGACCCGAAACCGCTCGCGCTACAGCTCCGGTCAGCCGGTGCGCGCGCTAGTGGTTAACAGCGGCAACGCCAACTGCGCCACCGGCGAGCAGGGGATCTGGGATAACGAAGACTTTGCCGGCACGATAGCCCAGGCCCTTGGAATCGTTAAGGTGCAAGATGTCCTTACCGCCAGCACCGGGGTCGTGGGGCGGCGCCTGCCGATCGATAAGCTCCGCGCTGCTGCACCCGCGCTGGTCGAAGCCCGGCAGGAGCTGGTCGATCCCGCTGCCGAAGCCATCATGACCACCGACAGCCGCAGCAAGGTAGTGGCTGCTACTTTGCGCGGCGGCGCCAGGATTGTTGGCCTGGCCAAGGGTTCGGGGATGATCCACCCGAATATGGCCACCATGCTGGCCTTTATCCTGACCGATGCCGTGGTGGCGCAAGAAACGCTGCGCGGGCTGTGGGGTAGGATCGTAGAGAGCACCTTCAACCAGGTGACGGTGGACGGCGACACCAGCCCCAACGACATGGCCATCGTGCTCTCCAGCAACCAGGTCTACTGCGAGGAGCAGGAGCTAGCCCAGGCGCTCGAGGGGGTTGCCCAGCGCCTAGCTCAGAAGATCGCCCGCGACGGCGAGGGGGCGACTAAGCTCATCACCGTCGAGGTTACGGGGGCGCGCAGCAGCCGCGATGCTCGGGTAGCAGCCAGGGCCGTAGTGCGCAGCCCGCTCGTGAAGGCTGCTGCACACGGTAACGACCCCAACTGGGGGCGCATCCTGGTAGCGATCGGCGCAGCCGGGGTGGTCTGCGACCTGGCCAACCTCTCCATCAGCCTGCAAGGGATCACGGTCTACCAGGGCGAGCCTGTCCCCTTTGACCCTGGCCAGCTCTCCCGGCAGATGGCTGCCGAGGAGCTGCGCATCACCGTCGACCTGGCGGCGGGGACAGCCTCTGGGGTGGCCTGGGGCTGCGACCTGAGCGCCGAGTACGTTAAGGTGAATGCCGAATACACCACGTGAGCCCTTACAGCGGGTTGCATTTTGACTGATGCGGTATCATCACCGTAATTCACGTCTAGAACAGGTATACGCCTACTGTGTTGTTATTTGACCAGATGTTACCTGCTGCGCCGGTTGGCGATATGGATCGCCCGGCCGTGCGCGTGCTCGGCAGCCTCCATAAATGCCTCGGCCAGGGTGGGGTGGGCGTGCTGGGTCAGCGCGATATCTTCTAATGTGGCGCCCATCTCAAGGGCTAGCGCCGCCTCCGCGACGATGTCACCGGCACCAGGCCCGACCATCTGAAAGCCCAGCAGGAGATCGGTCTTGGCATCTCCTACCACCTTGACCACCCCTTCAGCGACCCCTAAGGTGTTGGCCCGACCCGAAGCAGCGAGCGGGAAGCGGCCTACACTGACCTCGTAGCCGGCCTCTGTGGCCTCCTTCTCAGTCAGGCCGACGCTGGCAAACTCTGGGGTGGTGTAGATTACGCCCGGCACCACCGTGTCATAAGCGCTAGGTAGCCCTGCGGCGTGCTCGGCGGCAACAAGCCCTTCTTTCATGGCCTTATGCGCTAACAGCGGTGGCCGCGCCACGTCGCCGATGGCGTAGATGTGGGGCAAGTTGGTCTGCAAGTGCTCGTTTACTGGAATGAAACCCCGGTTCACGGTAACGCCCAGCGGCTTAAGCCCCAGCCCGGCGCTGCGCGGCTGGCGCCCCACCGCTACCAGGATCTTATCCACAATGAGCTTGTCCTGCTGGCCCTGACTGTCTTCCAGCGTCACCTCGAGGCCGTCCTCGACTCTCTGCTGGGCAACCGCCTTGGTGTTGGCCCTTAACCTGATGCCGCGCTGCTTAAGCGCCTTGGCCAACTCCTTTGCCACGTCCTCGTCGGCGGTGGGGACGATGTGCGAGAGCAGCTCGACCACCGTGACCTCCGAGCCGAGCGCGTTATAGATATCGGCGAACTCCAGGCCGATGGCGCTACCGCCGATGCACAAGAGGCGCTTAGGCACCTCGGCGAGCTGCAGCGCCCCGGTGGAATCCAGGATCGTCTGGTTGTCGATCTCAAAGCCGGGGATCGCCATCGGCTCGGAGCCGGTGGCGATGATGATCTTCTCGGCGGTGACGGTCTTGTCACCGACTTGTACGGTGTGGCTATCCTTGAGGGTAGCTTCGCCCTCGAGCAGCTCTACCTTGTTGCCCTTGAACAGCATCTTGACCCCGCCGGTCTGCTTCTTGACGATGTCGTCTTTCCACTTAGCGATAGCGGCCAGGTCGATCTCGGGCTCACCGAACTTGACGCCGAAGTCGGCGGCGTGCCGGGCCTTACGAAGCCCATCGGCCACGTGCAAGAGCGCTTTAGTGGGGATACAGCCGACGTTTAAGCAGACCCCGCCTACATACTTCTTCTCCACACAAGCGACCTTCTTGCCGAGCTGTGCGGCGCGGATGGCGGCGTGATAGCCTCCTGGGCCAGCGCCGATTACCAGTATGTCGTAGTCCATCGCTCCTCCGGAAAACAGTATTCAAGTATTCAAGTATTCAAGTAGTCGAGTAGGGGCGAAACCCTTAAGCCTCCTTCGCTTCACTCAGGACAGCGTCTCAGGCTGTCAGCTAGTACGGCTTCGCCTCGGCGCTGCGCTGACCAGGCCATCAGCAAATACCACCGGCTGAAAGACTGATAGCCTGAAAGACTGATAGCCTGAAAGACTGATAGCCCTATTCATCCCTCGTGGTGAACAAGCGTTCATGGACAATCCCTCCTCAATTACCGCCTCAGTTTACCAGCGCCGCCATGGCCACACCATACGCCCCGGTACCGGCAAATCCGCTATAGTCCCTGACATGACCATCCCACCTGCCCAGCAAGGTTTCGCTATGCCGCCCGAGTGGGAGCCCCACGCCGCGACCTGGACCAGTTGGCCGTTTGACGATGACCTGTGGGAAGGGTTTTTGGAGAGCGCCCGCCGCGAGTTCGCGCAGCTCGTGAGCACCATTGCGCACTTCGAGGATGTCTACCTCAACGTCTGCGACGAAGAGGCCGAAAGCGACGCGAGAGCGCGCCTCGCCTACTGTGAAGCGCCCCTGGAGCGCATCCACTTCCACCGCCTGCGGCTCAACGACATCTGGTTCCGCGACAACGGGCCGCTCTTTATCCGCAACCGTCAGGGCCAAGTCGCGCTGACCGATTGGGTGTTTAACGCCTGGGGAGGCAAGTACGACTGGGAGCTAGACACCCAGGCCCCGGCGGCTGTAGCCAAGACTCTGGGGATGAAGCGCTTTGTCGTCCCTTACGTGATGGAAGGCGGCGCGCTGGAGCTAAACGGTCAGGGCGTCTGCCTAACGACGCGCTCCTGCCTGCTGACCCCGACCCGCAACCCGGGGCTGGGCGAAAGCGAGATTGAGCGGCTGCTCCACGATTACTTAGGGGTGCGCCGTGTGGTCTGGCTCGAGCGCGGCCTAGAGAACGACCACACCGACGGCCATGTCGACACTATCGTGCGCTTCGCTGACGATCAGACCATCATCTGCGCGGTCGAAGATGACGAGGATGATCCCAACTACGCCGCCATGCAGCGCAACCTCGAGGCGCTCTTAGCGCTGCGCGGGCCCGACGGCAAGCCCTACCGCGTCATCGAGCTACCGCTCCCCGAACAGGAGCTGAGGCTTAACGGCAAGCGCCTGCCCTTGACCTACGCCAACTTCTACATCGGCAACGGCTTTGTGCTGGTGCCGCTTTATGATGATGTCAATGACGAGCGCGCGCTCGATATCCTGCGCCCCCTGTTCCCCGGGCGGCGCGTTAGTGGCCTCTCGGCCAGGGCCATCATTACCGGTGGCGGCGCCTTCCACTGCGTCACCCAGCAGCAGCCGCAAGGGGTGGTAAAAGGTGAGTTGTGTTATGAGTAATGTTGAAACGCCCAAGGTTAAGCTCGCCGTCGTGCAGATGAGCTGTACAGCTAATCTGGCGGATAACCTCGCCAAGGCCGAGCGGCTGGTGCGTGAGGCAGCGGCTTCGGGAGCAAACATCATCCTGCTGCCGGAGCTGTTTGAGTACCTTTACTTCCCGCAGCAGGAGCGCGAAGAGTATTTCGCGCTGGCTCATCCCTACCAGGGCCACCCCTTCATCCCGCGCTTCGCCGCGCTCGCTAGCGAGCTAGCGGTAGTGCTGCCGCTGTCGTTCTTTGAAAGAGCCAACCAGGCCTACTACAACAGCCTGGTGATGATCGACGCTGACGGCACACTGCTCGGCCTCTACCGCAAGAGCCACATCCCCGACGGCCCCGGCTACGAGGAGAAGTTCTACTTCAACCCCGGCGACACCGGTTTCAAGACCTGGCAGACGCGTTACGGCACCATCGGCGTGGGCATCTGCTGGGATCAGTGGTTCCCCGAAGCGGCCCGCATCATGGCGCTCAAGGGGGCCGAGGTGCTGCTCTATCCCACCGCCATCGGCTCGGAGCCTGCCCAGGTCGGCCTTGACACCCGCGATATGTGGCAGCGCGCCATGCTCGGCCACGCGGTAAGTAACGCCTGCTATCTGGCCGCTGCCAACCGGATCGGGCGTGAGGCTGAGACCACCTTTTACGGCAGCTCGTTTATCAGCGACTACACCGGCAGCAAGCTCAGCGAGGCCGCGGAGAGCGAGACTATACTCTATGCCGAGCTTGATCTGGCCGCAGCCAGGCGTTTTCGCGCCGGCTTCGGGTTTTTTAGAGATCGCCGGCCTGAGCTGTACGGGCCGCTGCTGACTCTCGACGGGCGGGATGAGGGCTAAGCAGAGCGAACTGGTCGCGGCCTAACTTCCTATCCCCCAATGCGCCAGCAGGTAGATCAGCAGCGCCACCGCCGCACGCAGCAGGTGATTTTGCCAGCGTACCTGGCCGATAAGGTAGGCGTTGATAAGCGAAGCTAGCGAGGCCAACACCAGGCCGCTAGCCAGGAGGGCGCGGGCGAACGGGATGGGGGAGATAAGCGCGGCGGCAGCCACTATTAGTACCGTGGCGGCTAGCATAAAGAGCCCGGCTAGGGCGGGTTGGCGGCGGCTCACCATCCAGGCCCCGAAAGCGTTGACAAAGGCGTAGGCGGCAGCAGCGAGGGCAGCCAGTAAGAGCACGCCGTTAGTCTACGCGATAACGGTCAGGAGGTTGCCAGCACCCTCTTCGAGTGCCTTTAGGCTGAGGCGCGTTAGCGGTTTATGAGCCAGGCGTGCAACCCGCGAGGCGAGCCAGCGGTCGGCGCCGGAGGTCTCGTCAACTACCAGCGCTAGCTCGTCGATGCCGCCTTTACGCCCCAGATAGCGGGCAGCTCCGATCACCTCGGCATCGGTATCGATCAGCCGGGGATCGACGCGTCTACCCTCGGCGCGCAGCAGAGCGGGGGATAGCTCTCCTTGGCTGATCACCACTACCCCTTCACGCTGGAGACAGGCGCCCAGTGCAGGGCTAAGCAGCCAGGGCTGGGCCAGCAGGCCGAGGGTGCGCTGGTTGGGGTGGGGGGGGATGTGAGGCTCGCTGTAGTGCGGTGGTTTGGCGCCGGCACGGTGCCGCTCCCAAGCCCGGCGCACCAGGGCGGTATCGTGACTGAGACGATGCAGCAGGCCAACAGCCAGCGACTCGATGGGCTCTTCGAGGGTAGCCGGTACCACCAGCACCGCCGGCAGACCGATCAGCGCCTTTTGCAGCGTGCTGGGGAAGTCGGCGATCCAGGGGTCTTGGCCGCTACCGCGTTGCGACTCCTTAGAGTTGAGACCGGGAGCGAGTAAGAAGTCACAGTCGCTCATGGCCAGCGCCTGAGCCGCGGCATAGCGAAAGGCAAGGCCGGGAATGTCGGCCAGCCGTTCGTCACTCTGGGCTAGGGCCAGCGCCGACGGCTCGGCCTTGATTACCTCATGGCCCGCCTCGCGCAAGAGCTTTGCCCAGAAGGGGCCGTAGCGCGGCCATAACAGTTGCGTGATAAGCCCGATGCGGCGCATAACCTGCTCACGCGATGTCGCGGCGCGTGAAGCTCCAGATCAGCACCGCGGCAAATAGCGCAGCATAGAGGCCCAGCACCCAGGCGGCGCGGGTAAGGTCTAGGTCGAACAGGCCAGCAAATGGCCCGGCGCTACCGCCAACACCACCCGGTAACCCCAGTGCAGCGGTCACGTCGTTAAGCGGCAGGCGCGAGGGGGTGTAGAGGTTGGTGGTAAAGAAGTAGCGTGGCAGCTCTTCGAACAGCTGGCGCAACCTCAGCGTCTGCAAGATGGCGTTGAAGCGGTTGAGCCGATCGAAGCCTACTACGGCCTGATAAAAGGTGACCATCCCTTCGAGCAGCCCCGGCAAGAAGAGCACCGCTACGATCCCAAGTAGATTGCTGCGCAGCAGCCAGATCATCAGAAAGGTAAATAGCATGGCAGCAGTGGCATAGAGCCATTGCAACAGGTAGAGCCCAGCCAGGCCACCCCAGTCCCCGCTGAAGCTAGTCGGCAAAAAGAGCGTGCCGAGCGCCCCAAACAGCGGCCCCGATAGGTAGCTGCCAAGCAGCAGCAGGCCCAACAGGAGCATGGCTGCAATTAGCTTGCCGAGCAGCACCGTGAGGCGAGCGGGCTGCACGGTTAGCACCGTTTTCCACATGTTCTGCGAGCGCTCGTCGCCGATTAAGAGCGCGGCTATCAACACCACCGCTACGATTAGCAGCGCCACCGGCGCGCTATTGCCGAGCAGCACCAGGTTATTGCGCGAAATGGCCAGCGGTGCGGCTACCGCCTCGACTACCGCACCAACCCCTGCGCCGTTGTCGACAAAGGTGCCTGCCACTCGCGTCTGCAACAACCAGCCGACAAAGAGCAGCAGCAGTGGGAAGATCACCCACAGCAAGCCAGCCAGCAGATAGAGGCGCCGCTTGCGGGCGGCCTTGAATAGCTCGGCGCGGACTACGTTAACCAGAGCGTTCATACCGGCCTCCCGTCTTCATGCAGCAGCTTGAGATAGGCGTCCTCCAGGCTGTCCTGCTCGCGCCGGGCCTCGAGCACTTCGACCCCCTCATGGGCCAAGCGCGACAGTAGGCTGGCCGCCTCGCTCTGCGGCACTGCTACCCGCAACTCTTCGCCGTTCTGCTCCGATGTGTAACCGAAGCGGGTGAGAGCATCCCGGAGCAGCTCCCGGTCGTGACTGATGAGGCGGTAGGTGACGATGGGTTCATCGAGGCGTGCCTTGAGCTGCCGTAGCGGGCCGTCGAACAGGAGTCGCCCTTGCTCAATGACTAAGACTCGCTCAACTAACTTCTCGATCTCGGCCAGGATGTGGCTTGAGACCAAGATGGTGACGCCCTCTTGGCCGATATTCCTTAAGCTCTCGCGGAACTCGGCGATACCGACCGGATCGAGGCCGTTGCTCGGTTCGTCGAGCAGCAGCACCTGGGGCTGCCACAGCAGCGCCCTGGCCAACCCTAGCCGCTGACGCATCCCCTGTGAATAGGCTGCGACCTTCTTGTGAGCGGCGTTCTCCATCTTGACAAAACGCAGCATCTCATCGATGCGCCCTTCGTTCACGCCGCCGTGCAGCAGCGCGGTGTGTTTTAAGTTATCCCAGCCGGTCAGGTAGGGGTAAAAGCTCGGCTCTTCGATCATGGTGCCGACCTGGCGCAGCGTAGGGCCAGGCACTTTTTTGTCCAGAATCTGGCAGTGACCGCTAGTGGGGCTTATCAACCCTGCCAACAGGCGCAAGGTGGTGGTCTTACCCGCCCCGTTGGGGCCCAAAAAGCCGACCACCTCACCCTGCTCGATGCTGAAGCCAATGTTGTCAACCGCGGCGTTACGCCCGTAGCGCTTGGTTAAGTTGGTAGCAGTTATGGCGGACATTCGCTAGTTAGCCTACCTCATCAGTCTGAGAGCTGCCAGCTCTCAGCAACAGATCCTGCTCGAGCCAAGAGCGCAAGGAGGGTCTTCTCCAAAGGCAGTATTCAAGTAGGGGCGAAACTCTTAAGGCTATCAGGCTCTCAATTACTCGGGCGAAGCCTTATTACTCGGGCGAAGCCTTGTCTGTCAGCTACAGGGTTTTGCTGAAGGTCTCCCTGCTTTCAGTGGGTGGTGAGCGGCGAGTCATGATCCCCGTTAGGTGGAATCGAGCACAAGCGCCAAAGCGTGCGGCGGGATAGGTTAACCGGCGGGGAGCCGGGGGGGCATCCCACCCAGTACCGCCGGGCTAAACTCGGGGTACCACTCCACCACATCAGCAAAGCGGTATAAGCAGGCTGACAGTTGGCCGCTCAGCAGTCCGGCCAGTGCCTCATCGGACAGCATTAGCTCGAGCCTGCGCTGCTGAGGCTTGATCTCGGTAGCACAACCTAGCGCGTGAAGCTCAGCGACAAGTTGCAACAGGCGCTGGCGCGAAGCCCTCGGTCTGATGGTGGCACAGCTCGGATAAGGCACTCCTGGCTCCTTTTGCCACCACCCGATGCCGGTAACAGTAGCACACAGCCGGTGTTAGCGCTCAGGGTCAATTGTCCCAAAGTGCCTGTAAGCGCTCGTAAGCGGCCTGGGCGCGCTGGCGCAGTGCCTTATCAGACCGGCCCGCCATCATCTGGTGCATGGCGAGGTGCTGGTCCACATCGCCAAAAATACTGTTTAGCACCTCCACCTCCTCACGTGAGCGGAGTTCGGCGTCGTCGCGGAACATGGTGGTGTAGGCGATTTCAAACTGGCGGTCGTCGATCAGGCCGGCCAGGTAGTGCTTAAGCAGCTGCCGGTAAGAGGTGAGGTCGCTCCGGGGCGCGGCGATGTCGGCTATCACGCCCGAAGGCGGCACCCGGCGGAAGCCCTCTTCGAGCGTGGTGGGGCTGATACTCCAGTTATCGACATCGAACACCGCCCGGCCATCCTTGAACAGGAGCACCTGTGGCGAGTGATGGATCACGCCGCTCAGCTCGCTGACCAAGTTGCTGGCCGCGCGTGCCTCGACTACTCGGATCACACCGCACCTCAGGTCGCTGCGGGGCTGTAGTTGCTCTTGCAGGAAACCGAAGCCCTGCATGGTCTTATGGCAGG
>JAGXSO010000011.1 GCA_018333775.1 Truepera sp. | reverse complement strand
CCAGTTGCGGAAAGACTGCCACGAACAGCACGATAATGCCGATGCCGCCAAACCACTGGGTGATGGCGCGATACAAGAACAAGCTCCTGGGAAACGACTCAAAATCGCGCAGCGCGGTAGCGCCGGTAGCGGTATAGCCGCTCATGGACTCGAACACGGCACTTACCGGGGTCATCCCGCCATAGGCAAAGGGAATGGCACCAAACAGCGGAATAATCAGCCACAACAGCATCACCCCGATAAACGTTTCGCGCCGGGTCGGCTCGGCTTGGCTGTGCCCGTACCACAAAAGCAACGCTGCCAGCGGGCCGGTTAGCAGTCCGGTGACCCAAAAGCCGGTCAGAGGCTCGCGCAACCAGGCGGCGTAAAGCCCCAAGACCACCATCAAGAGGGTGAGGCCGGCCAGCCCAGCGCCGATGACATAGGGGGCAAACCGCCCGCGTCTGTTACGGCGTGCCATGGCTGCTCAGCTTACCTGTTCTCCTAGCTCTGCTCGAGCCAGCGATGCACCGTTTCGACCTGCTCGGGGACGGTGACTAAAAATAGGTGGTCGCCGTGTTGCACGGTGGTATCACCGGTGGGGATGATGACTTGCTGTTTGCGCAGAATCGCCCCCACGAGTGTCTGAGCAGGTGGGGCGAGGTCTTTGAGGGCCATGTTGGGGCGGCTGTAGGGGTAGGTCGCCTCGATCACCTCGGCCCGGTCTTCGATGCTGGCCAGGTGGTCTACCCCGTCGAGCTTGAGCCAGTTCAGTACTTCCTGCACCGCGGCGGTGCGGGGAGCCAAGGCCGTGTCGATGCCGACTCGCTCGAAGGTGCGCCGGTTACGGGCATGGCCGACCCGCGTGATCACCTTGGGGATGCCGAGCTGCTTGCCCAAGAGTGAGACCAACAGGTTCTTGCCGTCATCATCAGTGACCGCCAGCAGGGCGTCCGCATCCTCGATGCGCTCTTGCTCCAACAGGACAAGATCGGTTCCATCACCGTGCAAAACCAGCACCTTGGGCAGCCACTTGGCCAGCTTCTCACAGCGCTCTTCACTCTGCTCGATTAAGGTGACATGAGCCTTGGCCTGCAGCTGCTCGGCCACCATAAAGCCGACGTTGCCGCCGCCGATAATGGTCACATTCAAGTTACGCTTCTTGGGGGCAAACTGCGCTTCGAGCTGGCGCATCGAGTTGGTGGTCCCCATAAAGATGATCTTGTCGCCGGGGCAGAGTACCGTGCTCCCCGAGGGAATCACGAAGCTCTCACCGCGAATCGCACCGACCACCAGCACGCTGGGAGGTAGCCTCAGCTCTGCCAGCGGCTTGGCTAGGAAGGGATCGCTCTCCTCGAGCTTGTACTCGAGCAGCTTGATCCGCCCGCTCGCGAAGCTGGCGCTATCGATGGCGCGGGGCGTGAGCACGATATCGACAATCTGATCGGCCAGGAGCTTCTGCGGCCAGAGTACGCGGTCGATAATCAGCCCCACACTCTCCATCGGCCCGTGATCGGCAAAGGCATCGACATAGCGCTGGCGGGTTACTAGCGCCATGGTCTCCTTGGCGCCGAGCCCCTTGGCCGCCAAGCAGGCCAGCACGTTGATGTCATCGTTAGTGGTACAGGCGATAAAAGCGTCAGCCTTGTGGGTACCAGCTTCACGCAGGTCTTTGGGGTCGGCGCCGTTACCAAGAACAAAACGGACATCCATGGTGTCAAAGGTCTTAAGCCGCGCTTCGTCGAGGTCGAGAACCGTGACGTCGTGCGAGTGTTGCAGGGCCTCGGCGATCTGGGTGCCGATTTCGCCACCGCCGACAATAACTACATTCACGGCGTCAGCATACGATATCGAGGCGACCAACGGGCGTCGCTTTTGACTAATCCTCGCGCTCCTCTTACAATGCGTGTGCCTCCTGGCTATGATCCGCTTCCATCACGACCCCCCGCTTATTTTCAAACGGCGCCAGCGCGGCCCCACTCCGGCCCAGGTCGTCGCCCTGTCGTTCGCCGTAGCTATTGCGCTGGCGACCTTGCTGCTCTGGCTCCCCGTGAGCCAGGCTCCAGGGCAACGCCTGACCCTGTTAGAGGCGCTGTTTACCGCTACCAGCGCCATCTGCGTGACGGGTTTGGCGGTGGTGGACACCGGTACCGCCTTCAGCCCCTTTGGCCAGGTAGTGATCATGCTGCTAATCCAGATGGGCGGGCTGGGCTTTATCACCCTTGGCACCGTGCTGGCTTTGGCCACCGGCCGCCGGGTGGGCCTGGGCGAGCGTATGCGCCTGCAAGCGCAGCTAAGCACCTTGCAGCTAGGCGGTGTGGTCCGGCTGATCCGCCATATCCTGGTGAAGCTCGACATTAATCCCGGGGCCGATTTTGACCTGCAACTCAGCGATAAGATCGTGCTGATAGATCGTCCACTCCAGTCGGCTTTGCTTGACGTACTCCTCCTGCCTGACGTGATCCTTATACCGGTTCGCGCACTACACCAGCCTCGCTAGGCAGCTTGTGCGTGGGCGGTCTTGTCGCTCCTAAGCGATTTCACTTTCCGGCAGCCTGGTGAGGAGTACCTGGTCTACGCGGGTACCGTCCATATCCACCACCTCGAAGCGCCACTCACCCCACAGGAAGACCTCCCCTATCGTAGGAATGCGGCCCAGATTGGTGACCAGAAACCCCCCCAGCGTGTAGAAGTCGTGCTCTTCCTCCTGCGGCAAAGCTGCCGTGCCTATGAGGTCTTTAAGTTCATCGGTGGATAACAGCCCGTCGAGCAGCCACGAACCGTCCTCACGGGGCACGATCATGGGCACGTCCTGATGATCCAGCATCGGAAGATCTCCCACCAGCCCTTCAAGCAGATCGTTAAGCGTAATAACCCCTTCGACGCTGCCGTACTCGTCTACCACCACGGCAAAAGGCATGCCGGTGGACTTGAACTGCTCAAGGAGCTTCAGTACCGGCAAGCTCTCCAGGATATAGAGCGGTTTCTGGATGACCGCCTCTAACGAAACGCTCTCTCCCGAGAGGCAGGTAAGGAGCAGATCGCGGGTATGCACCACCCCAGCCACCTGATCGAGGCTGCCGCGTGCTACCACCAGGCGGCTATACGGATATCTCGCAAGGGTTTCGCGCAGCGCCTCAAGGGACGCTTCTAAATCGAGCCAAACGACCTCGCGGCGCGGCCTCATGAGCGTGGCGACCCGGCGGTCGCCGAGCCGGAAAAGGTTCTCGACAATGTCCCGCTCGGCCTCGTGGAACACCCCCGCTTGCGCCCCCAGCTCGAGCAGGGCGCCGATCTCGGCCTCACTTACGGGCGGCTCGTCACTCTTCTTGACGCGCAGCAAGCGTAGCAACCCCTCGGTGGAGAGGCTGAGCAGCTTGACGAACGGGGCGGCGGCTACCGATAAGCTGTTCATAGGGCCTGCCACTGTCATGGCGATACGCTCCGGCGCGTTCAATGCGATACGTTTAGGAACCAGCTCACCGATGACCAGCGACAGGTAGGTGATACCCACCACCACCAGCACGAGGCTGAGGGTGCCTCTGTAAGGTGCGAGGAAGGACACACTCCCCAGCGCCTCCGCCAGCGGCTGTGCCAGGGTTACGCCACCGTAGGCGCCGGCGAAGATGCCCACCAAGGTGATGCCGATCTGAACGGTAGCGAGAAAGCGGGTGGGGCTCTCTACGAGAGCGAGCGCCGTCCGGGCACGGGTGTTGCCAGCATCCGCCATACTCTGCAACTTGGCCCGGCGCGAGGAGACCACGGCGATCTCCGACATGGCGAAGAGGCCGTTAGCAAACGTCAGCGCGACAATAATCAGTATCTCTAACAACTAGGGACACGCCTCCTTCTCGGCACTCCCACGGCTAAAGCATGAGACTCTTGGTTCGGCGTCATAACTGAGATGCGCAGGCCTTATGGAGACTCCCCAAGCGTTGGGTTAGGCTCTGCCTCAGCTCATGCCCCCCGGCGCTCTGATATACCATAATGCGACTATGACCCAGCCCCGCTTAGATCACACACTCGGAGGGCGCATGATGATCGCGTCCCGACCCAGCTCGAGATAATCGGCCGCCATCAAGAGGTCGAGAGCTTCAGCACCCACCTGTCAAGCTGAGATGGATCGCGTTTCCTGAGCTAAGCTAGGAGCAGGCTGCGCTATGATAGGCGGCATGCTCAAGGGCGAAGGGTCAGGCCCGCTCCCACCGCTGCTGAGTCAGTACGTCGAGCTGCGCGAGCGCTACCCCGACTACCTGCTGCTGTTTCAGGTCGGCGACTTCTATGAGTGCTTCGGCGAGGACGCCGAGCGGCTGGCACGGGCCGTCAATCTGGTGCTGACGCACAAGACCAGCAAGGACTTCACCACGCCGATGGCCGGGGTTCCGATCCGCAGTGTTGACAGTTACCTCGAGCGGCTTCTGGGCCAGGGGTTTAAGGTAGCGGTAGCCGACCAGGTAGAAGATGCAGCGCTGGCCGAAGGGCTGGTTAAGCGCGAGGTGACCCAGCTCATTACCCCCGGCACCGTCAGCGACGAGAAGCTGCTCCGTCCGGAGGCCAGCTACCTGGCAGCGGTAGCGACCGGCGACGGCTACGCGCTGGCCTTGCTGGACGTCTCCACCGGCGAGTTTCACGGCGCTCATCTCTATAGCAAAAGCAGTCTCTTGAACGAGCTGCTGCGCTACCGCCCGGCTGAGCTGCTGCTAGCCCCCGAGCTGTACGATCCGCCGGAGGTGCGCGAGAGCTTTACGCAGCAGTTGCCGGTCATGTTCAGTCAGGCGCGCTTCGAGCTTGACGGCGCCACCGCGGCGCTGCTTGAGCAGTTTGGCAGCGTGCCGAAGGCGCTCGATACCCCAGCCCTGCTGCGAGCCGCCGGAGCGGTGATAGGCTATGTCCGCAGCACTCAGCAAGCGCTCCCCCAGGTGACGCGCTTCGTGCGGTACGACCCCGGCGCCTCGATGCAGCTTGCCGAGGTGGCGATGCGTGCGCTCGAGCTGTTCGAGCCCTCGCTCGGCAGCGACCCCAACTGCACGCTGTTCGGCGTGCTCGACGCTACCCGCACCGCCCCCGGCCGACGGTTGCTTCGGGCCTGGCTGCGCCACCCGCTGCTGGACATAGCCATGATTAACAGGCGTCAGGAGGCTGTCGCGGCGCTGGTCAAGGACGCCGTGCTGCGCAGCGAGGTGCGCAAGGCGCTGCATCGACTTCACGACTTAGAGCGCCTGGGCGCTCGCCTCAGCGCCGAGCGAGCCAGTGCCCGCGACCTTATCGCCTTAGCCCGCAGCCTGGGGCTGTTGCCGGCGATCAAGCGCCTGCTGGCGGCCTGTTCCGAGCGCACCCTGGACGAACTGCTGCTGCGCCTCCCCGATCTTGCCGGGATAACCGAGCAGATCGCTGCGGCACTGGTCGAAGAGCCACCGCTCAAACTCACTGAGGGGGAGCTGATCCGGGAGGGCTTCGACCAGCAGCTCGATACGCTGCGCGCTGCGTCGGAGGCAGGCCGGGCCGCCTTGGCGGGGCTCGAGCAAGAGGAGCGCAACCAGACCGGCATCCCCACCCTGAAAGTGGGCTTTCACAGCGTCTTCGGCTACCACTTCGAGGTGACCCGGCCCTATTACCATCTGGTGCCGACCGACTACCGCGCCATCCAGACCCTTAAGGACCGGCAGCGCTACACCCGGAGCGACCTGCGCGAACGCGAGCGGGAGATCTTGCGCGCCGAGGAGGTGGCCAGGCTCCGCGAGTACCAGGTCTTTAGCGAGCTGCGCAGTAACCTGGCAGCGGTAGCCGAGCCGGTGCGCGAGTTGGGGGCGGTGTTAGCCGAACTAGACTGTTACGCGGCCCTGGCTGAGGTGGCCGCGCAGCACCACTACTGCCGCCCGACCTTCGCTACCGACGGCACCTGCCACGTGCAAGCCGGCCGTCATGCCGTGGTCGAGCGGCATCACCCCTTCATCCCCAACGACCTCACCATGTCGGCCAGTGAGCGGCTCGTGGTCTTGACCGGCCCCAACATGAGCGGCAAATCGACGTTCTTGCGCCAGCAGGCGCTGATCGCCCTACTGGCGCAAGTAGGCAGCTTCGTCCCGGCGGAGCAGGCGGTGTTGCCGATCTTTGATCGCATCTACACCCGCATCGGCGCCTCCGACGATATCGCTGGTGGACGCAGCACCTTCATGGTCGAGATGGACGAGCTGGCCCGCATTCTGCAGAACGCCACCCCGCGCAGTCTGATTCTGCTTGACGAAATCGGGCGCGGTACCAGCACCTTTGACGGCCTGTCGCTGGCCTGGGCGGCGACCGAGTATCTGCACGACCGCCTCAGGGCCTACACCTTGATCGCCACCCACTACTTTGAGCTGACCACCTTAGCCAGCCGCCTCCCGGCAGCCCGCAACTATCACGTGGCGGCCAAAGAGGAGGCCGGTGGGCTGATCTTTTACCATCAGGTGCTGCCGGGTCCGGCCAGCAAGGCTTACGGGCTGGAGGTCGCCAGGTTAGCCGGGGTGCCGGCCAAGGTCTTGGAGCGGGCACGCGCCTTGCTGTCAGGCTTGCAGGCCGGTCAAGATGAGGCGGCCAAGGCCGTGCTCGAGACGCTCTTGGCTCAGGACGTAAGCCGCCTGTCACCGCTGGAGGCGCTGACCCTGCTGCACCGGCTGCAAGAGCAGGCTCGAGGCCTGGTCGTAAAGGGGTAGGGACTCCTGCCCGCCCACGATGATCCGCCAGCTGCCGCCCGAACTGATCCGCGAGATCGCCGCCGGCGAGGTCGTTACCGGCCCCGTAGACGTGCTCAAGGAGCTCTTGGAAAATGCCCTGGACGCCGGCGCTACCCGCCTGGCGGTCGAACTGGACGAGGGGGGCTTGGCGCGCATCGCCGTAACCGACAACGGCCTGGGCATCCCTAAGGGCCAGCTGGCGCTAGCGGTCGAAGCGCACAGCACCTCCAAGCTCACGTCGCTGCAAGCCATTAGCACGCTGGGCTTTCGGGGCGAGGGGCTATACGCTCTCCGGATGTCGGCGCGGCTGAAGCTGACCAGCCGCCCCAGCGAGCAGCTAGGCGGCGCAACGGTGATCGCTGAAGGGCCGGAGCTGACCCTTAGCGAGCACCCGGCGCCCGCCGGGACGAGGGCCGAAGTGACGCAGCTCTTCGCTCGACTCCCGGCGCGGCGGGCAGCGCTTAAGCCCCCCGCGCCAGAGGCGCGCCTGGTGCTGGCGCTGCTGAGCCGCTACCTGCTGCACCACCCGGCGCTTCAGCTCCGCGTGCAGCTCGACGGCCAGGAGCACTGGGTCTACGCTGGCGGCAACTTTACTGAGGCGGTCAAGTTCTGGTGGGGGCCGGTTACTGCCAATCGCCTGTTGGTTATCGAAGGGGAGCGGGTACAGGGGCTGCTGTCGCGGCCCGAGCTGACCCGCCCGCGCCGCGACCGGCTGCTGCTGGCGGTCAACGGCCGTCCGGTGGAGTGGCCGGAGGCGCTGCTTAGGGCGCTGTTGCAGGCCTATCGCGAGCTTATTCCTGGTGGGCACTATCCGGTCGGTGTGATTAACCTGAGTATTCCCGCCGAAGAGGTGCTGGTCAACACCTCGCCCGATAAGCGCCAGGTGCGCCTGTTGGCCGAGGCCGAGGTGGTGCGCTCCCTGCGCCAGAGCGTCGAAGCGCTCTTGAGCCGCCATCCGCTGACCCCGGCCCTCCCCGACTTTCAGATGGCGGAAGGGGTAGCGGCGGCGCCGCGCAGCAGCTTCCCCCGATTGCGCTACCTGGGCAGCTACCAGGATCTCTATCTGCTGGCCGCCTCGCCCGGCCGGCTCTGGGTGGTAGATCAGCACGCTGCCCATGAGCGCGTTATCTTTGAGGAGCTGCAACAACGCTACTTAAGCGAACCGCCGGTGGCGCTCTCGTACCCCGAGCTATTGCAGCTCAGCGCCGAGGAGGAGGCCAGCTACCGCGAGCGGCGCGAGGCGCTCGCAGCCGCCGGGCTGGGGCTCGAGCCCTTCGGCGGCGGCACCTGGCGGCTCCGCTCGGTGCCAGCCTTCTTGGTGGGCCACCCCGAGCTGTTGGCCGAGGTGGTCAAGGGGGCGCTGGGGCGCCACGACTGGGAGGAGGCCTGGCGGCGCGTCTTGGCGCGGCTGGCCTGCCTGCCCGCCATCCGGGCTGGGCACCGCCTCAGCGGCGCCGGTGCGCAAGCCTTGTTAGACGCCCTGGCGCAGTGCCACACCCCCTGGGCCTGCCCGCACGGGCGCCCGACCGCTCTGGTGTTAAGCGAGCTCGAGCTGGTCCGCAAATTCGGGCGGCGGAGCCCTCGTACAGTAGCCGCGCGCAGCGAGCATCAGGTTTAAGGCTGTCGCTTTGTAAGAGTTCGCAAGCGGGGCGGGTCGTATACTTCCCCTTGCTTTGAGGGTTGCATCTCCGCACCCCGCTGCCCCCCCGGCGGAGGTCCCCTCAAAGCGTTTTTATCTCCAACACCACCTTGCCGATGGTCTCATTGCGCTGCAGCAGGGCGTGAGCGGCCTCCGCCTCGGCAATCGGCAGCACGCGGTCGATGACCGGAACGACCTCGCCGGACTCGATGGCCGGCCAGCAGCGGGCCATGAAAGCCTCCTTGAGAGCGATCTTTTCCGCCAGCGGGCGCGCTCTGAGCGTCGAGCCCTTAAGGAGCAGCCGCTTGCGCATCAGCTCGCGGATGTCGATTTCGGCTCTGCTGCCGCCCAGCGTAGCGATAAAGATCAGCCTCCCGCCGGTGTTAAGCAGTCTGATATTACGCGCCAGATAGCCGGACCCGACCATGTCGAGCACTACATCGACGCCGCCGACTTGCTCGGCGATGGCCTCGCCAAAGTCCGCTTCGCGGTAGTTCACCGCCAGCTCCGCCCCTAGTCGGTAGCAGGCCGCTACTTTGGCGGCGCTCCCGGCGGTCGCCAGCACCCGGCAGCCGGCCTG
This sequence comes from Truepera sp., assembly GCA_018333775.1. The sequence goes on along the minus strand of JAGXSO010000011.1, from coordinate 7,321 downwards.
GCGCGCCAACTGAATAGCCGCCGTGCCCACGCCGCTGGCCCCGCCGTGGATCAGCACCGTCTCGCCGGGCTTGAGCCGCGCCTCCAGGAACAGGTTCAAGAACGCGGTAAAGAACACCTCCGGCATGGCTGCGGCCTGCGTTAAGCTCCAGCCCTTAGGGATCGGCATCAACAGCCCCTGGGGCACCGCTGCCTGCTCGGCGTAGCCACCGCCGCTAAGTAAGGCGCAGACCCGGTCGCCGACCTGCCAGCCGGTCACCCCCGGCGTGACTGCGGCGATTACCCCGGCGAGCTCGAGCCCCAAAACCTCCGACGCACCGGGCGGCGGCGGGTAGTGCCCGGCGCGCTGCGCCAGGTCGGCGCGGTTGACGGCAGTGGCGTGCACCTCGACCAGCACCTCGCCGTCTTGGGGGGTAGGGGCCGCAACCTCAGCCCAGCGGAGGGCATAGTCAGGGGGGTTCGGCTCGACGATGATGGCTTTCATGGCAACCCCTCTGCAAATCAGTATTCAAGTAGGGGCGACCCCCCTGTGGTCGCCCTCTTATCTGGCCGGGCGCTACACCCGCTTAAAGACCAGCGCCGCGTTCTGTCCACCGAAGGCGAAGCTGTTACTGAGGGCGTAGTCGACCTGCTGCGCGCGCGCCTCGTTGGGAATGTAGTCAAGATCCAACTCCGGATCCGGCTCGAGATAGTTGCGCGTCGGCGGCAACACCCCTGAGTAGATGGCCTGAACGGTAGCGATGGCCTCGATGCCGCCCGCCGCACCCAGGGTATGCCCGACCATCGACTTGCTGGAGGAGATCGGTGGCGCTTTACTGCCGAACACCGCCTTGATCGCCAGCGTCTCGCTGAGATCGTTGGCCGGGGTGCTGGTGCCGTGGGCGTTGATGTAACCAATCTTGTCAGGGCTGATACCGGCCGACCTAACGGCCCAGCGCATGCAACGCGCCGCACCGGCGCCACCGGGGGCGGGAGCGGTGATGTGATGGGCATCAGCGCTGGTAGCGTAGCCGACGACCTCGGCGTAAATGCGGGCGCCACGCGCTTTGGCTCGCTCATACTCTTCGAGCACTAAGATGCCCGCCCCCTCGCTGGCTACGAAGCCGTCGCGCGAGGCGGTAAACGGGCGGCTGGCCGTTTCAGGGCTATCGTTGCGGGTCGAGAGCGCCTTCATCACCGCAAAGCCACCAATTCCCACGCAGGTTACTCCGGCTTCGCTGCCGCCGGCGAGCATGATCTCAGCCTCTCCGCGCTGGATGATGCGATAGGCATCGCCAACAGCGCCCGAGCCGGTGGCGCAGGCCGTAACCACGGTGCTGCTGGGGCCGAGCAGGCCGTAGCGCATGGCCACATGGCCGCTGGCCATGTTGGCAATCATCATCGGGACAAAAAACGGGCTTACTCGCATTATGCTCCGCTCGAAGCGGATGCGCAACTGCTCCTCCAAAGTCTCGATCCCACCGATGCCGCTGCCGATGCAGGTGCCGGCGTGCTCGCCGGCCACTTCGGCTTCGCTGAGACCAGCGTCACGCAGGGCCAGCGCGGCGCCGATCAGCGCCAGCTGCACATAGCGATCCAGGCGCTTGGCCTCCTTGCGTTCGAGATACTCCTCTACCGCTACATCGACCTCGCCTGCAATCTGGGTAGTCAGCTCTCGGGCATCAAAGCGGGTGATTTTGCGAATCCCATTCTTAGCCTGGTGCTGTGCTGCCAAAAAAGCCTCAGCCCCCACACCGATCGGCGTCACCGGGCCAACCCCTGTCACCACTACTCGCTTCATCTCGGCCTCTCTTTACCCACGGGCGGCCCTGGGCTTACCAGGCTTAGCGCGAGGCGATAAACTTTACGGCATCGCCTACGGTGCGGATGCCTTCGGCCTGCTCGTCGCTGATCTCCAGGCCAAACTCGTCTTCGAGCGCCATGATCAGCTCGACCACATCGAGCGAATCGGCGCCCAGGTCGTCTACAAACGCAGCGCTCTCAACAATGTCTTCTGGAGCGGCATCAAGCTTGTCCGCTACCACTTTCTTAATCTTGGCAAGAATCTGGCCTTCGTCCATAACCTTCCTCCTGGAGTCCTACGCTAATCTAATATATAACGCTGCCCCTAGGGGCAGTAAATCTTGGGGATTGTAACATAGACACCCGAATTACGCCATCACCATACCCCCGTCCACAATTAATGCCTGGCCGTTGATATAGGCGGCCCCGTCGCTGACTAAAAAGGCCACCGCGTGCGCGACCTCCTCCGGAGTGCCGAAGCGCCCCGCCGGGATCTGCGCCAGATAGGCGGCCTTCAGCTCTTCGGTAAGCCCGGCGGTCATATCAGAAGTGATGAAGCCGGGTGCCACCGCATTGACCGTGATCCCCTTGCCGGCATACTCCTTGGCGAGCGCCTTGGTGAGACCGATCAGGCCGGCTTTGGCCGCCACGTAGTTAGCCTGGCCGACGTTCCCTACTAGGCCCACCACCGAGCTGACATTGACTATTCGGCCCCACTTGCGCGACAGCATCCCCCGCAGCGCCGTGCGCGACAGGTAAAAGGCACTGGATAGGTCGGTATCTATGACCGAGGTCCAGTCGCTGTCTTTCATGCGCACTGCCAAGGTGTCTTTGGTAATGCCGGCGTTGTTAACGAGCACGTCCAAACTGCCTAGCCGCTGAGTGACGGCGGTAATAAGCTCCTGGCAGGCCGCCGCCTGACCGATATCGGCGGCGAAGGCTTCAGCCTTTCCGCCGTCCTGGCGGATGGCCGCCACCACCGCTTGCGCCGACTCGGCGGAGCGCGAGTGTACCGCTACCTGGTAGCCGCGCCGGGCCAACTCACTGGCAATGGCCCGCCCCAGGCCGCGGCTCGAGCCTGTCACTAGCGCCGTTTTCATAACACCTCCGGTAAGCTGGCCATATCCACTACCGCCTTAACCTCAGCGTCCGGCACGATGCGGCTAACCAACCCTGAAAGCACCTTGCCGGAGCCAAACTCGATAAAGCGCCTCACGCCGAGCGCATGGAGACGCCCAACGCTTTCTACCCAGCGCACCGGCGCGGTGACCTGCTTTAGCAGCAGCGCGCCAGCCTGGCCGCTATCCGTTAAGGCCTCGGCTGTTACGTTGCACACGATCGGGAACGCCAGCGGCTTAAAGCTAACCGCCGCTAAGTCGTGAGCCAGGCGGTCGGCTGCCGGCGCCATCAGGCGGCAGTGAAACGGAGCGGAGACCTTCAGCGGCACGACCCGAGCACCGGCCTGCTGGAGCCGTTCGCTAGCGGCCAGCACCGCCGCAGCTTCGCCGGAGATAACGGTCTGCTCCGGGTGGTTGAGGTTAGCCACCTCCACTACTCCTTCAGTTTCGGCGCAAATCTGCTCAACCACTTCACGACCCGCCTTCATGATTGCGGCCATAGCGCCTTGCCCCGCGGGGACGGCCTCTTGCATGTAAAGGCCGCGTTGGCGCACCAGTCGCAGCGCCGCCACTAGCTCGAGCGACCCTGCTGCCACGTGCGCGGTAAACTCGCCCAGGCTGTGACCGGCAGCGAATGACGGCGCTGCACCACCCGCCTCCCGGTAAGCGGCAAAAGCTGCGGCCCCCGCCGCCACCAGCGCCGGCTGCTGGTTGGCGGTGAGCTGAAGCGTTTCGGTGGGCCCCTCCCACATCAGCTTAAGCAGGCCGGGCAGGGCCGCTTCAGCCTGATCGAGCACCTGCCTGGCAGCAGCGCTGTGCCGATAGAACTCCTGCGCCATGCCGACCGCTTGCGAGCCTTGGCCGGGGAAGATGGCCGCTATCACTGGTGCCACGCTCCGCCCCAGGTCAGTACGTTGGCGGCCCAGGTCAGCCCGGCCCCAAATGAGACTAGGAGCAAGTTGTCGCCGTCGCTAATCCGCCCGGCGTCCAGGGCGTGCGCCAGCGCCAAGGGGATGCTGGCGGTGGAGTTGTTGCCGTATTCGTCCACGGTGACGACCACCCGCTCAGGGGGGAGGCCGAGGCGTTCGCGGGCTGCCTCGATAATGCGCAAATTAGCCTGATGCGGCACAAACAGCGCGATCTCGTCGCTATGGAGCCCAGACAGCTCGAGCGCCTCGATGGTGGCAGTATTCATCACCCGCACCGCGAACTTATAGACCTCGCGGCCGTTCATGTACAGGTGCTCAGCTAGCGGTTCACCACTAGGCAGGCAGCGGCCCACCGCGCGAATATGCAACTGGTTGGCGCCCGAACCGTCGGCACCCAGCACAAACGACTTGAGCCCGTAAGGGGCCGGTACCGCCTCGACAATCGCAGCGCCAGCGCCGTCGCCAAACAGCACCGCAGTGGCGCGATCCTGCCAGTCCATGACCTTGGTCAGCGCCTCGGCACCGATCGTTAAGACCTTCCGGCACATACCCGATTCGACATACGCTTTGGCTACTGAGAGCGCGTAGAGCCAGCCCGGACAGGCCGCCAGCAGATCGAACGCCCCAGCTTTAAGCCCGAAGTGATCCTGCACCAGCGCGGCGGTAGCCGGGAACAGGGCGTCCGGGGTATTGGTCGCCACAATCACCATATCCACGCCGGCCAGCGCCCCCTCGCCGTGGCGCCGGATCAGGTCGGTCACACTGTTAATGGCCAAGTGAGAGGTGAACTCGTCCTCGGCGGCGATGTGGCGGCGTTTGATGCCGGTGCGGGTGATAATCCACTCGTCGCTGGTGTCCATTATCGCTTCGAAGTCGGCGTTGGTGAGCACCTTACTCGGCGCGTAAGCCCCTAAGGCGGTTATCCCTGCTAGCTTGTTCACGGCATCACCCTACCTCAACCGAGCGGGGCTGCGCTAGGCAGCTCAGCTAAGCAGCCTTACTGATAGCGGTTTTCACAAATACCGAGTCGGCTAAGCGCAGGTATCATCCCCGCAAAGACGCCCTGGACAACGATTCGTAGGCTGACACCAGCTCACACCAGATAATAACGGCAATGCCTAGTCCTCGATCTTGAGAACCTGTTTGCCGCCGTAGCTGCCACAGTGCGGGCAGACCACATGCGCGGGCTTTAATCCCTTGCAAGTTGGACAGGGCACCAGGTTTGGGGGGGTGAGGTAGTGGTGACTACGCCGAGCATCGCGGCTGGCTTTAGAAGTTTTCTTCTTGGGTACGGGATGTTTAGCCATAGGGCTCCTTTATACCTTTAAATCCTTCAAGATGCCGAACGGCGAACCTTTATCTTTGTCCGGTTCGACAGGGGTACTACCGGCCTCTGGGTATTCGTTGAGATTGACCCCGGCCAGCGACAGGCCCCGGCAGTCCGGCCTACAGAGTATCGCCCAGGGCAGGTCGATGGCAAAGAGCTGGGTCAGCAGAGCGGCAAAATCGACCTCTGGGTGCCCAAAGGCAAGTAGGTCACCATCCTCTTTACGCTCGAGCAGGCTCAGTTCGGCCTGGCCGGGGTGGTAGGCCATGGGATAGATAAACTGTGCCGTCAACGGGGTCTTGACCATACTCAGGCAGCGGCGGCACTCTAACAGCGCCACCCCCGCCACCGAGCCGGTTACTAGCAGGTCATCATCACCCCCGCTCGAGCGGATCGTGAGCTGCCAGCGCAGCGGCTCCTGGAGCGTGAGCCCGTCGGCCATAAGCAGTTCGGCACTCGGCATAAGTAGCCCGTCGCCAAGCACCTCGCCACCTAGCCCAAGGTCGTGCTTGAGCAGGCTGGCTAAGTTAAGGGTCGCATCAGGCCGAAAGACCATCGCTTGAGTATAGGTAGCAGGGGGAGGCTTGTCAAGCATTAGCGAGCATTTTCTGCTACCAGTACGGCATAAGGCTTCGCCCGAGTAATTTCGCTCCTGGCGCAGCGGGGGCGCTGTCGGCTGCCGTGAGTCGCCTGGTAGCACCAACCATCGGCAGGGGCAGCCCAGTCTCCACCAAGTCGGGCTCACTTTACTTGTCGGCGTCCACTAACCCCTTCACAAACCAGCGCTGCATCAAGATGATCACCAGCACCGGCGGCAGCAGGGCCAGCACCGCCGTAGCCATGATCAGGTGCCAGTCGGTCTGCGCCTCACCGGTGCCGATCATCTTGACGATACCGACGACGATCGTCTCCATCTGGCGGCTGGTGGTTATCAGCAGGGGCCAGAGGTACTGGTTCCAGCCGTAGATGAACATGATCACAAAGAGCGCGGCGATGTTGGTGCGCGAGAGCGGCAGCAAGATCGACCAGAAGAAGCGCATCGGCCCCGCGCCATCGATTTGTGAGGCGTCAACCAGCTCATCGGGGATAGTTAAAAAGAACTGCCTAAATAGCAGGGTGGCGGTAGCCGAGGCGATCAAAGGGATAATCAGCCCGGCAAAGGTGTTGACCATACCGAAGTTGGCGATAACCGCATAGGTAGGGATGATCCTAACCTCAACCGGTAGCATCAGGGTGATAAAGATCAGCCAGAAGAAAAACATCCGGCCTGGAAAGTTAAAGAAGGCCACGGCAAAGGCCGATAGTAGCGAGATGATGATCTTGCCAACGGTGATGCCCAGGGCCATGATCAGGCTGTTTTGCATCATGGCCAAGGCCGGGGTAGCGCGCACGCGCTCGCCTTGCCCGGTCTCAAGCGCTTGGCGGTAGTTAGTAAGCAGTTGGTCACCAGGCAGCAAGGGCATCTGTCCACGGCCAATAGTGCCGGCGTCATGGCTCGAGCCGATCAGCGCCAGGTAGATCGGAAAGACAAAGACTAGCGCCCCTAAAGTCAGGATCAGGTGCGGAAGCCATCGGTTGCGCTGGCCGCTCATAACTTGCCCATAGCTTAGTAGTGTACCCTTCGCTCGATATAGCGGAACTGGATCACGGTCAAGAGGATCACCGCCAGCATCAAGATCACCGACTGCGCCGAGGAGCCGCCCAGGTCAAGGTTAATAATCCCGTCGCGGTAGATCTGGTACATCAGGGTGGTGGTAGCTCGAGCGGGCCCGCCCTGAGTCAGCGCATGGATTACGCCGAAGGTGCCAAAAAACGAATAGATCACGTTGACAACCAGCAAAAAGAAAGTGGTGGGCGATAGTAAGGGAAAGGTGATCGACCAAAAACGGCGCACCCCACCCGCCCCATCGATGGCTGCCGCGTCAACGAGCGATTTAGGAATCGATTGCAACCCGGCCAAGAAGAACAGGAAGTTATAGCTCACCTGATTCCAGGCCGAGACCAAAATGACCAGTAGCAGCGCATGGCTGCTGTTGATGCGGTAATCCCAAGGGATACCGAGTTGGCGCAGCCCTTGGCCAATGTAGCCGATATTAGGGTGAAAGATAAAAAGCCAGAGCACGGCGGCGACCGCCGGTGCGATAGCGTAGGGCCACACCAGCAGGG
>JAGXSO010000010.1 GCA_018333775.1 Truepera sp. | reverse complement strand
CGATCGGCGCGCCGCCTACTTCCTGGAGTTGGCCCGCGATCAGGCGCGCTGGGGGATAAGTGCGGTCAACGCCTTCCGCGAAGGGGTGAGCGCTCATGAGGTTGGCAACCTGAGCCTAGCGCGCGAGCGCTTTGCCCGTGCCACGACGGCTAACCCCGACTACGCGGCGGCCTGGGCCTGGCTGGGACGGGTCGCCTTTGAACAGGGCCACTACCGCGACGCCGCGACGTTTTATGACCGTGCCCGGCGGCTCGAGCCCACCAACGAGGCCTATCAGTTCTTCTATCGGGAGTCGCGGCGGTTGGCCGGTGACTGATTGGCGAACTCTACTCGGGACCAGGCAACAACCACCACAACAGCAGGTAGGGGAGGGCCAGCAGGCCCAAGGTGGCGATGAGGGCGAGGATAAAGCCTCCCCGCAGCCAGCGCGGATCGGCTCCCACAAAGGTGGCGATGCCGCCTAGTACGCCGCCTAGCCAGCGTCCACGGTTTACGCGGCGCAAGCTTTGCAGCGAAGCGGGACGTCTGGCGCGGCGCTGCTGGTGGGGTAGGGGATCAGGGTCGTAGTTCATAGGGCCTCCAGGGGGATAGTGGGATTGGTAGCCTCTCTTAGTGCCATATGGCAACGCGCCTCGAGCTCGCGCACGTTTACACCATGATAGCTGTCTGGAACGAGCGCCAAGTGTGCCAGAGCCTTGGCGTAGTTGCGCCTGCCGCCCCGTATGCTGCCCATCACCCGCGCTTTGTGCAGCGCGGCGGCCAGCAAAATCACTCCCTTGTAGAAGCTCCGGTCGAGTCCGTCCGCAGCCAGCCACAGCGGCTCGAGCACTTCGTGACAGTCCCAGTAGGCACCACGGTTAAAGAGGTTCACTCCTTCCAGCCAGCGGTCTGTAGCTACACTCATCGCTGTCAGTATAGAGCAGGCCATGCGGAAAGGCTGGCCGGTCACAGCACTTGACAGGCACCAACGCCTGGGAGTAGATTTGGCCTGGCGAAAGGAGCAGGTAGATGGTAATCCACCACATCATGCAAGACACCCCCGCTGCTGCATGGGAGAGGTCTGCCTGCTGGTAGCTAGCTTCTGAATACTGTGCGACCGTGGGCGACCCCAAACCCCACGGTCTTTTTCTTGAACCGCTGGGGCAAGCCGAGACTCCAGATGAATGCTGAGACCACGAGGACGATTATGAGCCGACCTGCCGCTACACCCCTTAGGCGCTACAGCGCCCTGTTGCTGCGCTATCTCGCGCCGCAATGGCAAAAAGCCGCGCTGATGACGGCGCTGATGCTAAGCAGCATCGGCTTGCAGCTGTTAGTGCCGCAGATCCTGCGCTTTTTTATCGATACCGCGGTGGCCGGCGGGGCGTTGGAGGTGCTGATCCGCGCTGCGCTGCTGTTCTTGGGGGTGGCGCTGGCCAATCAGCTCTTGCTGGCCGCTGCCACTTATACCGGCGCCGACGTGGGCTGGACCGCCACTAACGCCATGCGCCGCGACCTGGCGCTGCACTGCCTGAGGCTCGATATGAGCTTCCACACCGCCCGCACCCCCGGCGAGCTGATCGAGCGGATCGACGGCGATGTGACGGCGCTGTCAAACTTCTTTTCGCAGTTCTCGGTGCAGGTCTTAGGGAGCGCCTTGCTGCTCTTGGGCATCCTGGTGATGTTGTGGCTCGAGCAGCCCTGGGTAGGGCTGGCATTGACCGTATTTACCGCCCTGGTCCTCTTCACCCTCGGGCGGCTGCACGACGTTGCCGTGCCTGCGACCAAAGAGGAGCGCGAGGCCCACGCCAAGCTGTTCGGCTTCATCGAAGAGCGCTTAGCCGGCATCGACGACATCCGCGCCAACGGGGCGGGGCCTTATGTTATGCAGCGCTTGGTAACGGCGATGCGCGAGGTCTTCTTTAGGGGCCGCCGCGCCTGGATGAAGCGCTCCTCAATCTGGCTGCTTAGCATGGGCCTGTTTGCGATCGGTTATGTGCTCACTCTGGGGCTGGGAGTCTACTTCTTCCAGGCCGGGGCGATCACCTTGGGCACCGCCTATCTGTTCTTTCAGTACATGGCGATGCTCGAAGCTCCCATCGAGCAGATCACCCAGCAGATGCAGGAGCTGCAAAAGGCCGGCGCCGGGATCGGTCGGATCGATGAGCTGTTGAACCTGCGCAGCCAGCTCGCCGACACCGGGACCAGCCGGTTGCCGTCCGGGGCGCTGCCGGTCACCTTCGACCGGGTAGGGTTTAGCTACCAGCAGCAGCCGGTGCTGCGCGACATCAGCTTCCACCTGGCACCGGGCACCACCCTCGGCCTGCTGGGGCGCACCGGCAGCGGCAAGACCACCCTGACCCGCCTGCTGTTCCGCCTGTATGAGGCATCAAGCGGCGAGATCCGTCTGGGCGGCATCCCCATCCGCGAGCTGGCGCTCTTTGACCTGCACCGGCAGGTCGGCCTGGTGACTCAAGAGGTACAGCTCTTTCACGCCTCGCTGCGCGACAACCTCACCTTCTTCGATCAGACTGTCCCTGATGAGCGCATCCTGGCGGTGCTGCACGAACTCGGCCTGGGCGCCTGGCTGGCGGCGCTGCCCCAGGGCCTTGACACGCCGCTGGCCGCCGGCGGGAGCGGCCTTAGCGCCGGTGAGGCGCAACTGCTGGCCTTTGCCCGGGTGTTCCTCAAAGACCCCGGCCTGGTTATCCTCGACGAGCCCTCCTCACGGCTCGACCCGGCCACCGAAGCGCGGCTGGAGCAGGCCGTGAGCAAGCTGCTGCGCGGGCGCACCGCCATTATCATCGCCCACCGGCTAAGTACAGTCGAGCGCGTCGATGAGATCATCATTCTCTCGGAGGGGCAAGTGCTCGAGCGCGGCTCCCGCGCCGAGCTGGCCGCCCGGCCGACCTCGCACTTTTATCGACTCAGGGCCGGGCAGCAGCTACTGCCCGAGATGCCCCCTGTAGACCACGCCGTGGTCACGGCCTAAGGACACTATGACCGTTTCGATTCCTATCGGGCGCCTGATCGATAGACTCATCCACTACCGCTTCGGCCTGTTTGTCATCAACGTGGTGGCCTGGGGGGTGATCCACACCCTGCCGCTGCTCTTTGGGCTGATCATCAGAGCCCTCTTCGATGCGCTCTCCGGGGCAGCGCCGGCCGGGCTCAACCCCTGGACGCTAGTGGCTTTGCTGCTGAGCGTAAACCTCTCGCGCATCGGCTTTTTTGGGTGGGGGATCTGGGTCTACGCCACGCTCTGGCACGAGCTGACGCTGCTTATCCGGCGCAATCTGCTTAACTGGCTGATGAACGCGCGCGGCTCGCGGCGGCTGCCCGACTCTCCCGGCGAGGCCGTGACCCGCTTCCGCGACGACGTCGATGATGTCATGGCGCTGATCGAGAGCCTGGTGGATGCGGGCGGGCTGCTCCTCTTTGCGCTGGCCGCCGTTATCATTATGGCGCTGATTAACCCGCTGGTGACAGCAGTCATCACCGTGCCGCTGGTGGGGATGGTCCTTTTAACCCGCGCCTTAACCCCCAAGATCCGCCAGTTCCGCCGCCGCAGCCGCGAGGCGACCGGCCGCGTGACCAGCTTTATCGGCGAGATGTTCACCGCGGTGCAGGCGGTCAAGATCGCCCATAAGGAGGAGCCGGTAGTTGCGCACTTCGCCAGGCTTAACGAAACGCGGCGCCGGGCGGCGCTCAAGGACAGCTTGCTTACCGAGCTGCTGCGCTCGATCAACACCAACATGGTCAACATCGCCGCCGGCCTGATCCTGCTGCTGGCCGCCGAGCAGATGCGCACCGGCAGCTTCACGGTAGGCGACTTTGCGCTGTTCTTGACCTTCTTGCCGCGCCTGACCGGTACCATGGCCTTCATGGGCGACATGCTGGCGCAGATTCGCCGCACCGGAGTGGCCTTCGAGCGGATGCAGCGCCTGCTCACCGACGCCCCGGTGGAGAAATTCGTCGAGCACGCCCCGCTTCACCTCCATGAGGCCGACCTGCCCACCCTGGCGCAGCCCGCCTCGGCTCCGCCGCTGCTTGAACTGCGCGTGACCGGGCTCAGCTACCGCTATCCCGACAGCGACAAGGGGATCGCTGATATCTCCCTGACCCTGCCGCGCGGCTCGTTTACCGTGGTGACCGGGCGCATCGGGGCGGGAAAGACCACCCTGGTGCGCACCCTGCTCGGGCTGCTGCCCAAAGATAGCGGCGAGATCCGCTGGAATGGGGCGCTCGTAGACGACCCGGCCTCGTTCTTGGTGCCGCCGCGCAGCGCCTACACCTCCCAGGTGCCGCGCCTATTTTCCGAGACGCTGCGCGATAATGTCAGCCTCGGCCACGAGCAGGGCGAGGCGGCGCTGTGGCGGGCGCTCGACTTGGCGGTCATGGTGCCTGACGTTAGGCTCTTAGAGCACGGCCTCGACACCCTGGTCGGCACCCGCGGCGTCAAACTCTCCGGCGGGCAGGTGCAGCGCAGCGCCGCCGCCCGGATGTTCATGCGCCAGGCCGAGCTGCTAGTGGTTGACGACCTCTCCAGCGCCCTTGACGTTGAGACGGAGCGGTTGCTCTGGGAGCAGTTAGCGCATATGGACGTGACCTGCCTGGTAGTAAGCAGCCGCCGCGCGGCACTGACCCGCGCTGACCGGATCATCGTGCTAAGCGAGGGGCGGATTGCCGCGCAAGGGACGCTGTCAGAGCTGCTGGCCAGCAGCGCCGAGATGCGCCGGCTGTGGGCCACGCACGGCGACAACGGTTAGCAGGGAAGGGTCACCCCTGATGACAACTCTCTGTATCGGCAAGCTGGTCAGAAGAGTTAGCGGACAGTGGGTAGTAGGTGGCGAGGGCTTTTCCTACCACCCACTACCTACAACCCACCACCTACAACCCACTGCTAGGCGAAGATGCCGTCGCCGCCAACCGTAGCGAAGCGCGCCTGGAAGAAGCGCAGGTGCTCGGGTTCATAGACAAACTCCAGACCGCGCACCCGCTTGCGCGCATCGAAGATCTCCATGACGCTCTCAGCGGTCACGTCCATGTGCGCCTGGGTATAGACGCGGCGCGGGATGGTGAGGCGGACTAGCTCGAGCCTCGGATAACGGCTCTCACCCGTCTTGGGGTCGCGCCCGGCCGAGACCGCGCCGCGCTCCATGGCGCGAATGCCGGACTCCACGTAGAGCGCTGCGGCGAGCGCTTGGGCCGGGAACTGCTCCCGCGGGAGGTGGGGCAGAATCGCCGTGGCATCAAGGAACACCGCATGGCCACCGATCGGGCGCACTACCGCGATGCCGGCATCGATCAGCTTGTAGCCCAGGTACTGCACCTGGCCGATGCGGGCCCGGATATGGTCGTCCTGCACCGATTCGGCGATGCCGCGTGCCATCGCCTCCATATCGCGGCCGGCCATCCCGCCATAGGTATGCAGGCCCTCATAGACCACCACCAGGTTTTGCGCCCGCTCGGCGAGTTGGCGATCGCGCACCGCTAACCACCCGCCGATGTTGACCAGACTGTCTTTCTTGCCCGACATGGTGGCGCCGTCCGAAAGATCGCACAGCTGCCGGAGGATCTGGGCCACCGTTTGGTCACGGTAGCCCGGCTCGCGCTGCTGAATGAAGTAGGCGTTCTCAACCGCCCTGGTTGCGTCCAGGATGACCTGGATGCCGCGCCTTCGGCAGTATGCCGAGACCTCGCGCAGGTTAGCCATGCTGACCGGTTGCCCCCCGGCCATGTTTACCGTGACGCCGATGGTGATATAAGGGATGCGCTCGGCCCCCACCTCCGCAACGAGCGCCTCGAGCTTGGCCAGGTCTACGTTTCCCTTGAAGGGATGCTCGGAGGCCGGATCGTGCGCCTCAGCGATGATGACATCGCGGAAGGTGCCTCCCGCCAACTCCTGGTGCAGGCGCGTGGTGGTGAAGTACATGTTGCCAGGCACGTAATCGCCAGGCTTGATCAGCAGCTGCGAAAGGATATGCTCCGCGCCCCGCCCCTGGTGCGTAGGGATGAGGTGCTCGTAGCCGTAGTAGTCGCGTACCGCCTGCTCGAGCGTATAGAAGTTCCGCGAGCCTGCGTAAGCCTCATCGCCCAGCATCATCCCGGCCCACTGATGGTCCGACATGGCGCTGGTGCCCGAGTCGGTCAGGAGGTCGATGTAGCAGTCCGCCGACCTGAGCAAAAAGGTGTTATACCCGGCCTCGTGGATGGCGGCTTCGCGCTCCGCGCGGGTCGTCATCTTGATAGGCTCGACGACCTTGATCTTCCAGGGCTCGGCCCAGCTCCGGCGTTTGGTCATGCCAAAGTATACCCGATCGCCGATGCTTCACGGCAGCCGCTAGTAAGACTGAGCCTGATGATTAATCTCCCCGGCTGGGGTGCGCCAAAGCCATTTCGCCAGGGATTTAATAGAAGGTCACCTGGTAGCTCTTGAACTCTCCCTGCTCATAAATGAACTTGGCCGAGAAGAGCTTGTCCTGAAAGAGCCAGGGGATAAAGACGCGGTCGCCCTCCCAGAGGTTGAGGCTCAGCAGCTCGCGGTCGGGGATCCAGCGCAGCTCGCCTTCGGGCGACTCGCTAAGCTGGCCAGAGGTTTGCTCAACGGTGTAGATGAAGCAGTACCAGTCGTCGATCCCGTCGAAGTTCGGGAAGGTAATCAAACCCCTGAGCGTGGCAGCTTCAACCGTTAGCCCCGACTCTTCGAGCACCTCGCGGTGCAGGCACTCCTCCGGCGATTCGCCGGGCCTGAGCTTGCCACCTAGCCCGTTCCACTTGCCCTGGTGATAATCGCCGGGCTTCTTGGTGCGATGAAGCATCAAGGTGTGGCCGTCCCGGCGCAGGTAGCAGAGCGTAGCCAGTTTCATTGGCTGCTCTCAAAGGTCTGCACGAATAAGCGGCGCAAGGCGGCGTCGTCGCGGAGCGCTCCGCGCACTTCGACGCGCAGGCGCACCCCTGCGGCGCTCTCAATATCGCCCCGGGCGGCGAGTTGCTGAGCGGCCCGCACCACTGCCTCTGGCGCGTTAGGGGTCAAGAATCGCAGTACCTCGCGCTTGATGGCTCCGGATAGTGCCACTAGCACGAACGAGAGCTCGAGCCCGCCACCGCGCGGCCTGACGAAGACCTGTTCGATGGCGTAGCCAAACCGCATACCTAAGCTTACCACCTGGCGCTGCTTGGTCCCTTTACCCCGTCCCTCACAAGTTTTAGCAGGTAGTGGAGCGGCTATGCTCCTCACAACTGCCGATTGTCAAGGGCGTTTTATTTTTGGACAGATCGGGCGGTTTAGAAGTTGACACTTTTGGCGGGTAGTTTAGGGCGGCATAATCACCTCCATTCCTGAGCTAGGCAGTCGTGAGCCCTGCCTCACGCCGATGCTTGAGGCGATAGGACTCGCCACGGATATTGATGGTGGTGGCATGATGGAGCAACCTGTCGAGCAGCGCGACGGCCAAAACCGGATCGGGAAAAACGTCTCCCCACTGGCCATAGGACTTATTCGAGG
>JAGXSO010000009.1 GCA_018333775.1 Truepera sp. | reverse complement strand
CCGCTCCAGCCCCAGCCCGCAGCGTTGATGAAAAAATGGCCCTACTGCGTGCTGACCATGCGCGCCGGGCGGCTGCTCAAGCTGCGGAGCTTGCTGCTGAATCGGGTGGCGTTGCGCCGGTGGCCGTGGCGGTTGCACCTGCACCTGTTGCAGTGCCCGCGCCCGCTGCTGTTGTGGCTGCGCCGGTGGCCCCTGTGGTTCGCGCTGCGCCAGTGCCTGCCCCGGCTCAAAAGCCTACCCCGGCTGCTTCTGGCACCCTAACCCGAAGCGAGAAGCTGGCTCAAATGAGGGCGCTGCAGCTTGCAGCGCCTGAGCCCACCGACCCGTCTTTGATTGCCGCGCTGCGGGTGCGCAAGGGCTGGCTCAGGCCCGATAGCTCGATAGTGGATAAAGCAGCGGTTGAGGGGCTTAAGAAGCTCGGTGTGCTTCTGTGCCCGCCGCCTGACCCCGAAGGAAAGTCAATTCCCGCAAAGCTGTTTAACGAGATTGCCGCTGAATACCTGAAGACGGTGCCGCAAACGCGGCTGCTCATAGAAGAGTCCGCGGTTGAACATCAGGCATTTTGGGATGCCGATCAGCCCTACATAGATCAGTCCGACGAGGATATTCACGAAGAGATGGTTACGGCAATCAAGATGGCCAATGCCGATCGGCTACGGGCTGCAAGGGCCAAGGCATCGGCTGGCTCCTGAGCGGTTTGGGGCCGTGCTGGCCCGGGTGAATCGAAAAAGTTGCGTCCTGTCCTGCTGCTTACCTCAGTAGGTGTGACCAACTTTTTTTCGAGGAACCTAAACCATGCTTGACCTTACCCGCCCGCCGCCGGATTGCCCGGCGTCTGCAACGCGGCGCATTGAACTGCATTCGCGCATCACTGTTGACCCCAAAACCGGGTATTCGCCTGAACTCAAGGCGCGTGTAGAAGCTGAGATTGCTCGGGGTAAGACGTTTGAGCCGCTGGCGGCTACGGATGGCGATGACGCCATACCGCCGCGCCCCGAGCTTGACCCACTAGACGCCTTGGAGCACGACCAGCCTTCTATCGACCTTGTGCTGCCCGGACTCGCAGCCGGGTCGGTGGGTAGCATCATCTCGCCGGGTGGGGCGGGCAAGTCGATTTTGGCGCTTGAGCTTTCGCTTCTGATCACTACCGGCTTTGACCTGAGCGGCTTTGCTGCTGGCGGCACCTACAAGCGCGGCGCAGTCGGCATAGCGGCAGCAGAAGACCCCGTGCCAGCAATCGCGCAGCGGTTGCGGTCCATAGGCAGGGGTCGTCTCAGAAAACGGAAAATAAAGCACGCTAAGGCGTCGCCGCCCCTGCCAGGCTTGCCCCGCCCTGTAGTGACGCGATCAACGGGCAGGAAACATTCCCCTTTCGTGCATGGCAGGCGCACACGAGTTCAGACAGCACGGTTTCCATGCGCGCCAAGTCGGCCATCTTCTCGCGCACGTCCTTGAGCTTGTGCTCGGCCACGCTGCTGGCTTCCTCGCAGTGGGTGCCATCGTCGAGCCGCAGCAGCTCGGCGATTTCATCCAGGCTGAAGCCCAACCGCTGAGCGGATTTCACGAACCGCACCCGCGTTACATCCGCCTCCCCATAGCGGCGGATGCTGCCGTAAGGCTTGTCCGGCTCGGGCAGCAAGCCCTTGCGCTGATAGAACCGGATCGTCTCCACATTGACGCCGGCCGCCTTGGCAAAAACGCCAATGGTTAGGTTCTCCAAAGTATTTTCCATATCGCTTGACTCCGTACATGAGTACGGAAGTAAGGTTACGCTATCCAATCCAAATTCAAAAGGCCAACGTATGTCTGAATCGCAAAACGGGCGCGGTGCGCTCTTCGCCGGCGGGCTGGCCGCCATCCTCGCTTCAACCTGCTGCCTAGGGCCGCTGGTACTGGTCGCCCTGGGCTTTAGCGGGGCCTGGATCGGCAACCTGACGGTGCTGGAGCCGTATCGGCCGATTTTCATTGGCGCGGCGCTGGTGGCGCTGTTCTTCGCCTGGAAGCGTATTTACCGGCCCGTGCAGGCGTGCAAGCCGGGCGAGGTCTGCGCGATTCCGCAGGTGCGCACCACCTACAAGCTGATTTTCTGGATCGTGGCCGTGCTGGTCCTGGTCGCGCTTGGATTTCCCTATGTCGTTCCCTTTTTCTATTAACCAGGAGTTCATCATGAAGAAACTGTTTGCCTCCCTTGCCCTCGCCGCCGTTGTTGCTCCCGTGTGGGCCGCTACCCAAACCGTCACGCTAGCGGTGCCCGGCATGACCTGCGCCGCCTGCCCGATTACCGTCAAGAAAGCGCTCTCCAAGGTCGAGGGCGTGAGCAAGGTCGATGTGGGCTTCGAGAAACGCGAGGCTGTCGTCACTTTCGACAACGCCAAGACCAGCGTGCCGAAGCTCACCAAGGCCACCGAAGACGCCGGCTATCCGTCCAGCGTCAAGCAGTGAGCCACTAAGCCAACATCAACAACGGGAGCCACATCATGGGACTGATGACTCGCATTGCCGATAAAACCGGCGCGCTCGGCAGCGTCGTTTCCGCGATGGGCTGCGCCGCCTGCTTCCCGGCGCTCGCCAGCTTTGGCGCGGCCATTGGGCTGGGCTCCTTGAGCCAGTACGAGGGCTTGTTCATCGGCCGCCTGCTGCCGCTGTTTGCCGCGCTGGCTTTCGTGGCGAACGCGCTGGGCTGGCTCAGTCATCGGCAATGGCTGCGCAGCCTGCTCGGCATGATCGGGCCGGCCATCGTGTTCGCGGCCACAGTCTGGCTGCTCGGCAACTGGTGGACGGCGAACCTGATGTACGTCGGCCTGGCCTTGATGATTGGGGTGTCGATCTGGGACTTCGTGTCGCCGGCGCATCGCCGCTGCGGCCCGGATGGTTGCGAACTCCCTGCGAAACACGGCTGACCGTGCTAGACGGCGGCCCACACGAATAAGGAACGATGGTATGACCACTCTCAACATCACCGGCATGACCTGCGACTCGTGCGCGGTTCACGTCAAGGACGCCCTGGAGAAAGTCCCCGGTGTGCGCTCGGCGGAAGTGTCCTACGCCAAGGGCAGCGCCCGGCTCGCTATCGAGGCCGGCACGTCACCCGACGCGCTGACGGCCGCTGTGGCCAGACTAGGTTATCGGGCCACGCTCGCCGATGCGCCCGTGGCTCCGGCGGACGGCGGATTGCTCGGCAAGGTGCGCGAATGGCTGGGCAGTGATGACAAGGCTGGCGGGGATGCTGGCAAGCTCCATATCGCCGTGATCGGCAGCGGCGGGGCCGCAATGGCGGCGGCACTGAAGGCCGTCGAGCAGGGCGCACGCGTCACGCTGATCGAGCGCGGCACCATTGGCGGCACCTGCGTCAATGTCGGCTGCGTGCCGTCGAAGATCATGATCCGCGCCGCCCACGTTGCCCACCTGCGCCGGGAAAGCCCGTTCGACAATGGCATCCAAGCGGTAGCGCCGGTCATCCAGCGCACGGCGCTGCTGGCCCAGCAGCAGGCCCGTGTCGATGAACTACGCCACGCCAAATACGAAGGCATCCTGGAGGGCAATCCAGCCATTACCGTGCTGCGCGGCGCAGCCCGCTTCAAAGACAGCCGCAGCCTGGTCGTGCAACTCAACGACGGCGGCGAGCGCGTGGTGGCATTCGACCGCTGTCTGGTCGCCACCGGCGCGAGTCCGGCTGTGCCGCCGATTCCTGGCCTGAAAGATACGCCTTACTGGACTTCCACTGAGGCACTGGTCAGCGAGACTATCCCTAAGCGCCTGGCCGTAATTGGCTCATCGGTGGTTGCGCTGGAGCTGGCGCAGGCGTTCGCCCGACTCGGAGCGAAGGTGACGATCCTGGCGCGCAGCACGCTGTTCTTCCGCGAAGACCCGGCCATCGGCGAAGCCGTCACGGCCGCATTCCGCATGGAGGGCATCGAGGTGAGGGAACACACCCAGGCCAGCCAGGTCGCCTATATCAATGGTGAAGGGGACGGCGAATTCGTGCTCACCACGGCGCACGGCGAACTGCGCGCCGACAAGCTGCTGGTCGCCACCGGCCGCGCGCCCAACACGCGCAACCTGGCGCTGGATGCGGCGGGCGTCACGCTCAACCCGCAAGGCGCGATCGTCATCGACCCCGGCATGCGGTCCAGCGTGGAACACATCTACGCGGCCGGCGACTGCACCGATCAGCCGCAGTTCGTCTATGTGGCGGCAGCGGCCGGCACCCGTGCCGCGATCAACATGACCGGAGGTGACGCATCTCTGAACCTGACCGCGATGCCGGCCGTGGTGTTCACCGACCCGCAAGTGGCGACCGTGGGCTACAGCGAGGCGGAAGCGCACCACGATGGCATCGAGACCGACAGCCGCACCCTCACGCTGGACAACGTGCCGCGCGCACTCGCCAACTTCGACACACGCGGCTTCATCAAGCTGGTCGTTGAAGAAGGCAGCGGACGACTGATCGGCGTGCAGGCGGTCGCGCCGGAAGCGGGCGAGCTGATCCAGACCGCTGCGCTGGCGATTCGCAACCGCATGACGGTGCAGGAACTGGCCGACCAGTTGTTTCCCTACCTGACGATGGTCGAGGGCTTGAAGCTCGCGGCGCAGACCTTCAACAAGGAT
>JAGXSO010000008.1 GCA_018333775.1 Truepera sp. | reverse complement strand
GCCTACCAGCTCGCGCACAGCCAGGGGGCGGCTAGCGCACAGTTTTAATACCGCCAGGTCATCCTCGCTGAGCGGAGCCTGGGCGTCGGGGCGGCAGTGATCGCAACCGCACCCCTCGCGCTGACCCGCAGCCTCACCAAAGTAGGTCAGCAACAGCTCGCGGCGGCAGCGCCTGGCCTCGGCGTAACGCACCATCTCGGCTAGCAGCGCTAGGCGGTGCTGTTTGTGCGCCTGGAGCCGCTGCTCGTCGAAGTCGGGAATTTTGCTGTCAAAGGGGGCGGCCAGCCGGTAGCCGGCCTCGCCGCCCGCTAGGGCGATGCCTTGCTGGGCTAGCTCGCGCAGCGCCCCTGCCAGTTTGGCGCGGCTGAGGTTAAGCTGCTTGGCGAGGGCCGGGGTTGGGGCCGCTTCGTCCCGGTTGCGCAGGTACAGGTAGACCTTCTTAAGCTCGAGCGCCGAGGGGGTGCTGGACTCGATGAACCACTGCTGTAAGGCCTGGTCGGCAGGCGTATAGAGCAGCGTACAGACTGCCTCCCGGCCATCGCGCCCGGCGCGCCCGGCCTCCTGATAGTAGCTCTCGATGGTGCCTGGCAGGCGATAGTGGCAGACTATCCGCACATCTGCCTTGTCGATCCCCATACCGAAGGCGCTGGTAGCTACGACCAGCTTAAGCTTGCCGCTCATGAAGCCCTCTTGCACACGGCGCCGCTCGTCGCTGTCGCGGGCGCCATGGTAGTACGAACTGCGATAGCCCCACTGCCGGGTGGCTTCAGAGACCTCCTCCGCCTCGCGGCGGGTACCTACGTAGATCACACCAGGCCCCGGATGAAGCTCCAACAAGCGTTTGAGCAGGGCGGGCTTAGCCGCCTCGCACACCGTCGGCCAGACGCGGTAGGCCAGGTTAGGCCGATCGAACCCGGTGACGATGCGTACCGGGTTAGTCATCTCCAACAGAGTCAGAATGTCGCGCTGAACGGCTTGGGTAGCGGTAGCGGTGAGCGCCGTGACGGGCGGGCTATCAAGCCGTCGCCGAACTGTACCGAGGTTTAAGTAGTCGGGCCGGAAATCGTGCCCCCACTGCGAGACGCAGTGGGCTTCGTCGACGACCAAGCGCACTATCCGGACGCGCCGCAACGCGTGCATGAAGCCCGGCTGCGACAGACGCTCGGGGGCGAGGTAAAGCAGCTTGAGCCGGGGGAGCGCGGCTACTACCTGGGCCTGCTCCGGCTCGCTCTGGCTGCTGTTGAGCATAGCTGCTGGGAGGCTGCGCGCCTGCAAAGCATCGACCTGGTCTTTCATCAGAGCAATGAGCGGGCTGACGACCAGAGTCAGCCCATCTTGCGCCATAGCCGGGAGCTGGTAGGTGAGCGATTTGCCTGCGCCGGTGGGCATTATTCCTAACACATTGCGCCCTTGCAGCGCCGGCCCGATGATCGCCTCCTGCCCCGGACGCCAGGCTGCAAAGCCAAAATACGTCTTTAGCAGCGGCAACAGGGGCGCTATATCCCCGTTCATAAAGCCGTTAGGGCGAACACGCAGCGCTAGTTGCTGGCTTGGCGACCCTCGAGCAGCGGTAGCGGATCAAGGGGGCGGCCGTTAACGCGGATCTCAAAGTGCAAGTGAGAGCCCGTGGCTATACCGGTGGCGCCGACGCGAGCGATCAACTGACCAGCCTCGACCACCTCGCCAACACTTACCAGTAGCCGTGAGGCGTGAGCGTAATAGTACTCGGTGTCACCGTTGGTGATAATGACCAGCTTGCCGAAGCCGCCGCGCCAGCCCGCGAAGGTCACTAAGCCACCAGCAGCGGCCACGATGGGATCGCCGGTGTTGCCGTCGATATCGATCCCGGTGTGGAAGTTTGAGCCGGCAATGCGCAAGCGGCGGTGGCCAAAGGGCGAGGTAATGGCGCCGTTAACTGGCCAGATCAGCCCGCTCCCGGCACGTGGTGTGGGTGCTGGTACAGGTGTCGGTGTGGGTGTCGGTGCGGGCGCCGGGAGTGCGCGCGCCAGTTCGTTACCCGGCACGATGCGCAGCGTCTGGCCCGCGCGCAGGCTGGTATCGGAGAGATTATTGGCCGACATCAGGGCGGCTACGGTGGTGCCGTAGCGCTGGGCGATCTGCCACAGCGAGTCGCCGCGCCGCACCGTGATGGTCGGCGGTGCGGCCCCTCCCTGATCGGCCTGATTAAGAGGGGCGTAACGGCCGGGGATGCGGAGCTGCTCGCCGGGGCGGAGCACGCTGTTTACCGCTATGCGGTTGGCGGCGCTGATAGCTTCCGGCGTGCTGTCGTGCCGGCGGGCAAGCGCCCACAAGGTGTCGCCGGGATTAATCGTTACTATCAGCGGTTCGGGCTCCGGATCGCTCGCACTGCGGACCACTCTCAGCACCTGACCAACGCGGATCAAGGTGCCGTCAAGGTTATTGAGCACGATCAGCGAGTCAACCGACATGTTAAAGGCCAGCGCGATGTCGTAGAGCGTATCGCCTGGCCTAACGGTGTAGGTGCTCGGCTGCGCAGTCGAGCCGCCGGGAAGTCGTAACACCATCCCCGGCATCAGACTACTGCTGGTTAGGCCGTTTTCGAGCATTAGCGCCGAAACCGTGGTGCTATGGCGGCTGGCAATGGCCCAGAGAGAATCCCCGGGCTTGACGGTAATATCTTGGGCTACAGCGACGGAAAGTAAGGCGACTATGGAGATAAGCCCGTGGCGCCAAGCATGCATGACAGGCCACTATATCAGAATTCCCACTCAAGGCAAGAGGGTAAATTCCCACAGGAGGTTGTGGCGCTGATCGGAGGCCGGTGGTAGCCTAAGCTATGTCAAACCTTAACCCGCACGTGGTTGGGACCATCCTAAAGAATCTTGGTATCGCCCTTAGCAACGCTTTAACCAACCTCCCAGGCGAGCGGCCGCCGTGGCTGGTGATCCCGCTCTCCGGGAGTTATCCGGCCAGGACCAGGCACCGCCGCTTGACCGAGTTCCCCCCTGACGTTAAGCCCCCTGAGGTCTCACAAGAGGCACTAGTCGCACTTGTGCAGGAGCTAGGGCGGGCGCCCTGGCTAACCGGGGTGATCTTTCGGCTAGACGAGCTGCGCCTTGATTTTGCAACCGCCTACGCCCTCCACAACGTCCTGAAGCTACTCCGCGAAGCTGGCAAAGAGACGGTGGCTTATGCGACCCAGTTCGATCTTGGCAGCTACTACCTGGCCTCTGCCGCCAGCCAGATCGCTGCGCCTGAAAGTGCTGAGTTGGACCTGCGGGGCCTGTCACTAGAGACGCTCTTTATGCGTGACGCCCTGGCCCGCTTAGGCATCGCTGCCGACAAGATAGCGATCGGCGCCTACAAGAGCGCCGGTGATCAGTTCGTGCGCCAGGAGCTGAGTGAGGCGGCGCGTGAGCAGCTTTCGGCGCTGCTGAGCAGTTTTGAGCGGACGGTGTTGCAGAGGATTGCCGACGGGCGCAAAGTATCGTTCGAGACGGTCAAGGGCTGGATCGACCAGGGCGTAACGTCAGCCGTTACGGCCCAGCGCCTGGGTATTATCGACCGTGTAGCCTATGAGGATGAACTGATGCCCCGGCAGGCCGCCCCGCTAGCAGCCGGGGTGCGCTTCTTGCGGCGCACGCCGCTGCCGGTAGGGGAGAAGCGGGTGGCAGTGATTAGCTTAGAAGGGATAATCGTACCCGGCAAGTCGCGCCGGACGCCCTTCCCGCTGCCCCTTATCGGCGACCAGCAGGCGGGGTCAGAGACTCTCCTGGCGGCCTTCCGTCTGGCCGAAAGGGATGTCAGCACTGCCGCCATCGTGTTCTATGTCGATTCCGGCGGCGGCTCGGCCTTGGCTAGCGACTTGATCTGGCGCGAGGTAAAGCGCGTCGGTGTCAAAAAGCCGGTGGTGGCAGTGATGGGTAGCGTGGCCGCCAGCGGCGGCTACTACGTGCTGACTAGCGCCCGGCATATCGTCGCCGCCCCGACCACCGTTACCGGATCGATCGGGGTGCTGACTGTTAAGTTTGTGCTTGAGCAGTTCTACGCCCAATACGGCCTGCAACCTGAGGCGCTCTCGCGGGGGCGCTTTGCGCAGCTTTACAGCGCTAACCAGCCCTTTAGCCCGGAGGAGCGGGAGCTAATTGCGCACTATATTGGCGAAGTCTACCAGCGCTTTGTTGCCCGCGTGGCCGAAGGGAGAGGGCTTAGCAAGGAGACGGTTGATGCGCTGGGGCAAGGCCGCGTCTGGTCGGGTGAGGACGCTCTGGCGCGGGG
>JAGXSO010000007.1 GCA_018333775.1 Truepera sp. | reverse complement strand
GAGAGGTTCAGTAGCGCCCCGACCTTGCCGGGGATATCTTTAACGTACCAGATGTGAGTGCAGGGGGTAGCTAGCTCAATATGACCCATGCGGTAGCGGCGTACTGTGGCCTTGGTAACCTCAACCCCGCAGCGTTCACAGGTCTTCCCCTCGAAGCGCTGCCGCTTGTATTTGCCGCAGGCGCATTCAAAATCCCTCTCGGGGCCGAAGATGCGCTCATCAAACAGCCCGTCACGCTCGGGTTTGAGCGTGCGGTAGTTGATGGTCTCGGGCTTGGTAACCTCACCGTAGCTCCAGCTGCGAATCTGCTCGGGGCCGGCGATCTTGATCTGAACTTTGTCAAACTCTCTCATGCAGAGGTCCCCTTTAGCGACCGCGACCGGTCTCATCAAAGATCATCACCGGCTTGTCGTTCTTATCGAGTAGCTGCACATCCAAGCAGAGCGAGTGCAGCTCCTTAACCAGCACTTTGAACGACTCTGGGATGGTGGGCTCCAAAACGTCGTTCCCCTTAACAATGGCCTCGTAGGAGGCGTTACGGCCATCGATATCGTCGGACTTGATGGTCAGCATCTCCTGCAAGGTGTAGGCCGCCCCGTGGGCCTGCAAGGCCCAGCACTCCATCTCGCCTAGGCGCTGCCCGCCGAACTGCGCCTTGCCGCCTAATGGCTGCTGGGTAATGAGCGAGTAGGGTCCGGTCGAGCGGGCGTGCATCTTGTCCTCAACCATGTGATAGAGCTTCATGATATACATCGCCCCGACCACGATCGGCGCGTCGATGGCCTCGCCGGTACGGCCATCGTAAAGCACGGCCTTACCCATGCGCGCCAGCTTCCGCTGCGCCTCTTCGACGGTCAGATCGGGATCAAGCACACCGAGCTTGGCGGCGCGGCGAATAACACCCACTTCACGCCGATCAGAGGCGTAGCCGGCCGCTTTCTCCGCCGCAATCTCCTTGCCGATAGTCGCTTCCAGCAGCTCCTCAATCTCAAGCTCTTTGGCGCCGTCAAAGACCGGGGTCACGTAAGACACCCCGTTCTTGAAAGCCGCTAGCCCCAAATGAGTCTCCATGATCTGACCCAGATTCATGCGCGACGGCACCCCGAGCGGATTAAAGACCAGATCGACCGGCGTCCCGTCGGCTAGGTGCGGCATATCCTCGGGCGGCAAGATCTTGGCCACCACCCCCTTGTTGCCGTGGCGGTTAGCCAGCTTGTCGCCTTCGATCAGGCGGCGCTTCTGGGCCACATAGACGCGCACCATCTCCTGCACTCCCGGTTTTAGCTCCACGCCGGGGTCACCGCGCTTAAAGCGCACGGTGCGCAAGACGATCCCACCGTCACCTGGTGGCACCCGCAAGCTGGTATCTTTCACTTCACGGGCCTTTTCACCGAAGATCGAGCGCAGTAGCCGCTCTTCCGGGGTCGGCTCGGTCTCGCCCTTAAAGCTGGTATGGCCGACCAGAATGTCGTTCTGCTTGACCTCGGCGCCGACGCGAACCACGCCATCTTCGTCCAAGTCGCGCAGGGCGGATTCGGAAAGCCCGGGGATGTCGCGGGTGATCTTCTCCGGACCGAGCTTGGTATCGCGCGCTTCCTTCTCAAATTTCTCGATGTGTACGCTGGTAAAGACATCCTCTCGCACTAACTTTTCGGAGAGCACGATGGCATCCTCAAAGTTATAGCCATCAAAGGGCATGATCGCCACCAGGATGTTCTTGCCCAAGGCCAAGCGGCCGTTCTCCGAAGCCGGTCCGTCAGCGATGACCTGACCCGCTTTGACCCGCTCCCCGACATTGACGATCGGCTGCTGATCGAGATTGGTGTTCTGGTTCGAGCGCTGGAAGCGCGTCATTGTGTACTCGCGCTCAACACCCTTGGCGTTTTCGATCACGATCCGGCGCGCATCGACATAGCTCACCGTCCCCTTCTCAGCAGCCACTAGCACCGTACCCGAGTCGCGGCTGACTCGCTCTTCTACGCCGGTGCCCACGAACGGCGCCTCGCGGCGGACCAGCGGCACCGCTTGAGACTGCATGTTTGAGCCCATCAGCGCCCGGTTGGCGTCGTCGTGCTCGAGGAAGGGGATGAGCGAAGTAGGCACCGAGATGATCTGCTTGGGCGAAACATCCATAAAGTCGACCTCGCCCGGTGCGGCAAAGACCGGGTCACCCCGTTTGCGCGCCACCACCGTTTCATCGATTATCCGCTGCTGATCGTCAAGGCGGGTGTTGGCCTGGGCGATGATGTACCGGTCTTCCGCATGAGCGGTCATATAGACCACCTCAGCGGTGACCACGCCGCCCCTAACGCGGCGGTAGGGCGACTCGATGAAGCCCAGCTCGTTGACACGCGCATAGCTTGACAGCGAGGTGATCAGGCCGATATTGGCCCCTTCCGGCGTCTCAATCGGGCAGATCCGGCCATAGTGAGTGCGATGCACATCACGCACGTCAAAGCCGGCCCGCTCACGGGTCAGCCCGCCGGGGCCCAAGGCCGAAATACGGCGCTTGTGGCGCAGCTCTGAGAGCGGGTTGACCTGATCCTTAAACTGGCTGAGCTGGCTGCGGCCAAAAAACTCGCGCAAGGCGGCCACAATCGGCCTATTATTGACCAGCTTCTGCGGGGTAGCGGCGTCCGGATTACCTAACAGCATCCGTTCGCGCACCCCCCGGGCCATGCGGCCCAGACCCACCCGAATCTGATCGGCTACTAGCTCGCCCACCGTGCGGATGCGGCGGTTGCCGAGGTGGTCGATATCGTCTTCCTGATAGCCCTCAGCCCCGGCTTGCAGATTGATGAGGTACTGGATAGTCGGTACCAACCCGTAGTCGGTGAAGCGGCCATCAGCGAAGCCGAGCAGGGTGCTCGCCGTAAACTCCAGACCCAACTTGCTGTTCATTTTATAGCGGCCCGCATCACCCAGGTCATACCGGCGCGGATCGGCCAACAGGCTGTAAAGGTAGCCGGTAGCCTTGTCGACCTTGGGAGGGTCGCCCGGGCGCAGCACGGTAAAGAGTCGCAACAGCGCCTCTTCAGGGGAGGTGCCCGCAGCGCGCTCTTCGGCAAAAGTAGCCTCAATGATCGATTCCTGTCCCGCAAAGAGGCGGTAGATCTCCTCGTCGCTCAGGCCCAGGACGCGCAGAATCAGGGTAAAAGCAAATTTCTTCTTATTGACCTTCATCCACAGCACGTCCGAGTTATCGAACTCGAGCTCAATCCAGGGGCCACGCTTGGGCATCGGGATGATACTGGCCAGATAGGCGCGACTCGTCCCTTTGGCCACCCCGATGAAGTAAACGCCGGGCGAGCGGTGAATCTGCGAGACGATCACTCGGTCGGCGCCGTTGATGATGAATGAGCCGTCCCCGGTCATCAGTGGGAGGTCGCCCAGAAAGACCTGGTCCTCCTTGATGAGGCCGGTATCCTTGTGGATGAGTTGCAGCTTGGCAAACAGGCCCGAGTGGTAGGTGAGATCCTTTTCGCGGCACTCGTCAGGCCCGAACTCCGGCTCCTGCAGATAGTATTCGAGAAAGTCTAGCGCCAACCCGGTCTGACGCCCCCGCTCAGTCTCGTCAATCGGAAACACTTCCCGGAAAGCGGCTTGCAGGCCGATATTAGCTCGTTCAGAGACAGGTACTCCACGCTGCAAGAACTTCTCGTAGGAGGTGAGCTGGATATCGGTAAGGTTGGGTAACTCGATAGCCTCGCTAATGGTGCCGAACTTCTTAAGCTTGTGCATCTTCACCCCTTTGTTGGGATCCCTTTACGGCAGAGTCTATTCGCGCTACAATACAAAAGCGCCAATGGCTTCTTCGGCCAGGGGCGTTTGCCATAATCACGCTCGCGTGGTGAGTCAACTTTCAACCCTTGCAACGGGAGGTCAGGGTGGGGGTTAGCGAGTAGCTGCAGTTGGTCATTCTACCTCCCAAGCGTCGATACGACACTCAAGCTAAGCATAATACCATACTAGAAAATGAGTAGGAGGAGTAAGCCTGTTGGCTTACTCCAGGTTGCACCCCGAGCAGTGTTACTTGACTTCGATGGTGGCGCCGGCCGCTTCGAGCTTGGCTTTGATCTCAGCAGCTGCTGCCTTACTGATGCCTTCCTTGACCACTCCCCCGGCCTCGACCAGATCCTTGGCTTCCTTCAGGCCCAGGCTGGTAAGAGCGCGCACCTCTTTAATGACATTGAGCTTCTTGTCGCCCGCTGATTTGATGCTGACCGTGAACTCAGTCTGCTCCTCAACGACCGGGGCCGCCGCGCCGGGTGCCGCCGCCATCATCATGCCGGCCGGCATGGCGGCTGCCGCTTCAACTCCCCACTTCTCCTTAAGGCCATCCACCAAGTCCACTAGCTCGAGCACTGTGAGCTTGCTCAGCTCTGCAATCATCGCCTCTTTATCAAACGCCATGACCTTCCTCCTTCAGCTTATCCGCATAGTTGTTCATTACCGCTACCAGGTTCCGCGGGGCAGCCGTAAGCACCCCCACCAGTTGCGCCAGCGGCGCTTGCAACACCCCTAAGAGCTCGCTCAATAGCTGCTCGCGTGGCGGCAGTTTGGCGATCCTCTCAATGGCGGAGGCTTCGATACGCGCCCCCTGCAAGCGCCCACCTTTGGCGGTGGGCAGATTCTTGGCGTGGCTCTTGGCAAAATCGGCTAAGACCTTGGCCGTGGCTACCGGGTCGCCGCTAAACAACACTAGCGCGGTCGGTCCGTGTAACACACTTCCTAGGTCGCTAACCCCTTGCTCTTTAAGAACCACATTGATCAGCGTATTTTTGGCCACGAGCATGCGCCCGCCTGCCACGCGCAGCTTGTTGCGCAATAGGCTGATCTCCCCAGCCGAAAGCCCCTGATAGTTGACCAAGAAAAAAGTGTCAGTGCCGGCGAGCAGTCCTCGCAGCACCTCGACCGACTGGATGTTTCTTGGGTTTGCCATCCCAACCTTTCTGTTCAGACAGTTCTAACCGCGAAGCATAGCCGGATGTTCCGTGTCGCCTCGGCAGGATCTTTAAGCCTGGCAGGCCCCTGCTGTCTCCAACGCCAAAAGGTGCTATGCACCGGGGTGCCTATTACGGGGTAGTATCCCGTTATAACGGGATACTACCCCCTAGACCACTAGCCGGACGCTCGGACCCATCGTCGAGCTGAGGTAGATAGTGCGGATAAACACACCCCTGGCGCTGTCGGGCTTAGCAGCCTCAACAGCTTGCCGCAGGGCGTGCAGG
>JAGXSO010000006.1 GCA_018333775.1 Truepera sp. | reverse complement strand
AGGTTGCAGACCCGCCAGGCTCGAGCCGACAAGGGGCGGGGAGTAAGCCGTGCCAGCACCTCCCAACCCGTGGCTTGCCACGCAGCCGGACGGATACGCAGCAGCAGCTCGCCTTCATCCGGATCAAAGCGCAACCCGGTGGCCTGGCCGATAGCGCCAATTAGCCGCTGAAACACTGCCGAATCGCGCCCGGCTGCCGCTAGGCGGAAACTCTCGAAGCGATCCCCTGCCAACACCAGTTGCAGTTGCGCCAGCAGCCGGGTGAACTGCTGATGACCCAACAGCCCTTTGGGGCGCGGCACCGGGTAGTGTTCTAGCAGATAGACCGCTACCACCGTGCGCAGCGTGCGGAAACGCGACAGGTGAACGCTCTGAAGGCGAATAGTCTCTTCGTCACCACCAGGCAACAGGCTAGCGGGGTAACTGGCTAGCTCGAGCCGGGCCACAGGCTTAAGTCCGGGCAGCACTTCGGCTTCGAGCCTAAAAGGTGCCCCAGCAACAGGGATCCTCGGGCTTGCCTGGCTTCTTGAAGACAATGACACCTCGGTCTTGGCGAGGGCAAGCGAGAGGCCCTGTGATAGCTGGCGGAGGCCAATAACTTCGCCTCCGCCTTGGTCTGTGCCTACTTCTTGACAGTTTCCTTTAGCGCCTTGCCGGGCTTGAAGGCCGGGTACTTGCTAGCCGGGATTTTGATCTTCTCGGTGGTACCGGGCCTGACGCCAGTGCGGGCCTTGCGCTTGCGCACTTCAAAGGTGCCGAAGCCGGTCAACTGCACCTTGAAATCCTTATCCAGGTGCGTGCTGACTTCATCGATCATGGTATCCATGACCGCCTTGACATCCTTCTTCTTCATCCCGGTCTTGTCGGCCACGAGATCGACAAGGTCAGCCTTGGATACGGTCTTAGCTTTAGCCATACAGCGCCTCCTTCACTAAATTTACTTCGGGCGTACTTTAGCACGACAAAAGCTATTTAGCAAGTCCCCTACAGGCCGCATCGGTTTGATTTGTCTCAGACGGGCTAAAAAGAGCCCAGAAGGGAGTGGGCGGACGCTTCGCGGGAGCCTAAGGCTCCTTTGTCGCAGGTAAGAGGGCCCGGATACGCGCCATGATCTCTTGGGTCAAGGTGGAAGCTTCTTCACGGCTCAAGCCCTGCGGCCAAACCGCATCGCCGAAGCGGATAAAGAAGCGTCGCCCCTCGCGCCAGATGGCAGCGGGCACCACCGGCACGGCAGCGCGCTGGGCAATAAAGGCGGCGCCGTCAAGAGCTTTCGCATCGCCGGGATTGCGCGTTCCTTGAATGAAGATGCCGATCGCCAGGCGGGCCTTGAGTTTGCGCAGCGAGGCCTTAATGGCGCTTATATCGCTCCGGGCACGATCCACGGGATAAGCCCGCAGGCCGAGCAGCAGCAGGCGCAACCAGGGATTTTCAAACAGCTCTTTCTTGGCCATGTAGTGAATCTCACGAGGCACGGCGATACCCAACATGGGCGGATCTAGACTGCTGAAGTGGTTACTGGCGACGATCACACCGCCACTTTTAGGGATCTTCTCGATACCCAAAGCGGTGAACCGGTGAAAAAGCTTGGCATAGATAGTAAACAGGACAACAGCTAAGCCATAAAACCATCTGCCTTGCATCAGGCGCGTCAAGATACCTAACACCATGAACCCATGATACCACTCCCTTCAGATCGGGAGGTATCCTGCCCGAGCCAACGTTGAGCGCTTCAGCTGGTCGGTCTGCCGGCCGCAGGTTGTGGGTAGTGGGTTGTGGGAAAGCCCCTCATCACCACCCACCGCCCGCTGACTGGCTAAACAGCTAAGTGCGCCCCCCGGCTCAGGGGGTCGTCTCCTCGGGCTCAGCGCCTTCGTCGTCCGGCTCAGGAGCATCAGGCGCTGCGCTTTCGGGCTCTGGGGCTTCAAAGCCAACCGGGTCGGTCGGTTGCGGGAGCTCGACCACCGGGATCTGCTCGCGCAGGGAATCGAGCCAGACGCGCTGCAATTGTAGGCGGCTGGAGGCCGACACCGAGGCTTCCACCTGGGTGCGCACCTCGTCAAGCGAGCGGATCCGCTCGGGGGCGCGCACGGCGACCAGCACCAGGTAGCGATTGACGGTAGCGGGCGCGATCACCTCAGCCTCTTCTGGGGCCGCTACCGCCTCAGCTTCGGCGGCCACCGCCTCCGGTACCACCAGCACATCGGAGACGCTGCGACCCGGCAGACCCGGCAGGGCCGTAAAGGCGTTGGTTCTAAAGACCGCACTGTCGAGCTCAGTTGGCAGCTGGCCAGGGGTTACGGCGCCAAACGCCTCAACCGCGGCGCCATGCGCCTCAGCCAGTTGCGCCAGCGCCTCAGCACCTAGCTCAGAGGCCGCTAGTAAAGCACTGCGAAACTCCTTAGCAGTATCGGCCGAGTCGAAGCTATAACTGCTAACCACGGCTCGAGCCGGTACCATGAAGCGGCTCTGATTAGCCTGGTAGAAAGCCTCAAGCTCTTCCGGGGTAGCAGCAGCCTCGCGGCTCACGTAGGCTAGCGCCGACCAGGCTATCTGCTCCCTGGTGCCGATGAAGGGTTGGCCCAAGGCCCTAGCCCCCTGGTAGGCTAGCTCGAGCTCAATTAACTCCGCTAGCCGACTAGGCTTAAAGAACAGCGTCACCAAGGCCGCCGTCTCCGGGTTTAGGAACTGCTGAATCTGCGGGTCGCCATAGGTGGCGCGGACCAGCTCCGCCGCCGTGATCTGGGCGTCACCGACGGTTGCTACCACCGGGTTGTCATACCGGAAGGGACTCTCCGGCGCGACGACGATCTGCGCACCATCGCGCAGGGTGCGCAGCAAGCGCTGCACTTCGCCACTCTGCTTGACGGCAAGCGCGTCCTGGCGAACCTGGGCTTCGACCTCTTCGAAGCTCTGCGGCGAGGCCGGCACCAGCGCCTCAACCTGCACCAAATAGTACAGACCGGCAGCGTTAATGGGGGGTGTAAGCCCTGCCCCGCCTAACCCAAAGGCGGCGTCGGCCACGGCGCTCGGCAGCGCCGCGCGGCTTACCGGCACCGGCGTGGTACTCCCCTCGGCAGCACCCAGCGCGCCGTCGCGATCGGCGCGTTGGGTGGAGTACTGCCTAGCTAGCGCCGCAAAGCTCTCACCGGCCAGGGCTCGAGCGTAGAGCTCGGTAGCTAGCGCAGCATCTGCTACCGTGATCTGGCGAGCGATGATGCGCTCTTCAGTGCGATAGGCGGCAGCATTGACCTCAAAAAAGAGCCTCACCTCTTCGTCAGTAACGCTTACCTGGCCGATTACGCTGTCGATAAACTTCTGCTCGCGCAGCTGTTGCTCGGTGAGCCGTCGAAAGTCGGCGTCGGTAAGGCCGGCATTGCGCAGCAGGGCGAGATAGCGCTGATCGTTGGCCGATCCCGCTACGTTGTTGGCAGTGCGGAAGTCGTTGACCGCCTGACGCACCTCGGCCCCCGAGACGGGAGTCCGTGCTGCGGCTTGGCGAATCACCTCACTATCGATTAACTGGTCAAGGAGGAGTAGCTGCAAGTCGTTGGCCACCTCCCCTTCGGTCACGCGGGTGAATAGGGGGTTCTGCCGAGCCCGTAACACCTGCAACTCGTTGATCGGCGCGCCGTTGATTAGCAGGACCGGCGCTCCACTCCTGTCGCCACCGGTTACGCCCAGGCCGGGCGTGAAGGTAACCACCATGCCGACTAGTAGTCCTAAAGAGATAAGGATGATAATGACTATGTTTAGACGTTTTCTCGCTCGCATCGACTTGACTTCCTCCCGACGATAGTGCTAACTTAGTGCTCCCATGCGCCCGTAGCTCAGGTGGATAGAGCGTTCGCCTCCGGAGCGAAAGGTCACAGGTTCGAGTCCTGTCGGGCGCGCCACTCTTTACGCTCCGCCTCAAGACAGCAAGAAGGAGTCTAGCACGTCCAGATGACAGCGGTGTTAAAGAGGCGTTGAGCGTTAGAAGTAACGGCCCGGCGTAAACGGGATCTCCCTTAGCAGCCGCAGCGCCTCGGCTAACGGGGCGTCGAAGCCCCGCGCCAGCTCCGGTAGGCTGGCGCTAGCTAACACATCGGGCTCTACGCCTCCGTCAAAGATCGTCCCGTTAACCCCTTGTACATTAGCGACCGCCACCATCACCAGGCTGCCATCGGGCAGGTCAAAGCCGCGCACTACCTCGACGTTCCCTCGGGTCGGCTCGCCGACCACCTTGGCACGGCCTAGTTGCTGCAACACCAGTGGCCCAATCTCGCCCGCGCTGCTGTTCTGCTCATCCACTAAGACCACCAGCGGCCCCATAAAGCGTGCCGGCGCGCCCAACTTAAGCTCAGCCAGACTGCTACCGTCAGCGCTCTTGAGTATGTTTAGCCCTCTCCCCTGCTCGTCGATGCGGTAGCTGCTGCGCCAAGCGATACTGCCACGACTTACCGCCTCCGCCCAGGGCCCTTCGATGAAGGCTCCTAACACCAGACCCAGCTCGTTGAGCCGCCCGCCCAAGTTACCGCGCAGATCCAGCACCAGCGTGCGCATACCCTGCTCCAGCAACACAGTCAGTAGGCGGTGGACCTCAGCGGCGACATGCGCGGCGTTAAAGGTAGGGATGAACAGGTAGCCGGTCTCATCATCCAGTAGGTAGCCGACCGGTAGGTCTTTGACTACCTCAAAAGCAATGGGCGCTGGAGTTACCGTCACATTGAAGTGATTAAGCCGCCGCCGCACCCCCAGCCTCACCTCACCGGTAGCGATGGCATCGCGGAAAACGAGGCTGGGTGAGGTGCGGCTAGCCAGCTCACGCACATCCTGACCGTTGACCCTGACGATTACGTCGCCACGCCGCAGGCCGGCGCGCTCAGCCGGCGTCCGGGCATAGACCTGCAGCAGCACGATGCCGCTGCCCGCCACGTGATCATGGGCAAAACCCAGCCCCAAATGTTCGGCTCGAGGCGACAACTGCTCTTCGCTAACAAAGCGGACCAACCCGACCCAGTTGGAGTGATCGTCATCAAGATGGTAAACCATACGGCGCGCTACTCCCTCAAAAGCGCTGCGAGATGTCGCGCTCAGAGCGTCTTCGCGGTAGTAATTGGCCCAGGCGTCCCAATCCAGATGATCGGCGTCCCAGTAGTGCTGCCTAAACACATCCACCAGCGCCTCAAACACCACCTGCCGCCCCTGGGTGGTAGCCAGCAGGTCCTGAGCTTGCGACAGCCCCAAGAGCAGCACCAGCAGCAGCAAGGCCAAGCGCCGGACCATGAGTCAAGTGTAGGCCAGGTTGGTCTAAAAAACCGCTCTTTAGCCTACCAAACCGGGAGTGAGGCGTGTTCGGCACGGTGCCAGGGGTGATCCACCATGATCCCCTCGCCGCCCAACACGGTAAGCGGTTGCCCCTCGAGGTAGAGAGCTACGCTCTTAATTGAGCTCGGCTGCGTCAGGGTGTAGAGCACCTGATACAAACGCCCCATCATCGCGGCGGTGCCACCTCCGTGCGCAAAATCCGCCGAGAGGTCGAGGATCACGGTATCGCCGTCAACCGCCAGTTGCAGGATCCGGGTGTCGGCTGG
>JAGXSO010000005.1 GCA_018333775.1 Truepera sp. | reverse complement strand
CGCGTACTTGAAAACGGATCGCACCATGAGCACCCCTGCCGCCCTAACTGTCAGCCGCATCGAAGCCGCCGCCTGCCCAGCAGGCAAGCAGCAGGTGTTCTTGATCGACAAGACCGTGCCAGGCTTGAAGCTGCGCGTGACCAGCGGCGGCGCCAAGTCGTTCGTGTTCGAGGCGCGGGCTAAAGGCTCCAACACCAAGCGCTACACCATCGGCGATGCCGCCTCTTGGACGCTGGGCGCGGCCAGAGCCGAAGCGCGCAGAATGCGTGTGCTCATGGATCAGGGCATCGACCCCAAGCAGGAAGCCCGCGAACAACAAGAGCAGGCGGTAAGGGAGCAAAACGAGCGCGCGCGTGAACTGCTCACCGTTGGCGCGCTGTGGGACGCTTACTTGATTGAGCGCAAACCGTTCTGGGGCGAGCGCAGCTACATCGACCATTGCAGGGTTGCTCAGGCTGGCGGCCAAGCGTACAAGCGCGTACCCGGCAAGATTACGATACCGGGGCCGCTGTACCCGCTGATGGGGTTGCGCCTGGCTGAGCTCAACGCAAAGACCATCGAGGCCCTTGCCAAGCGCGAGGCTCAAACCCGGCCCGCCCACCTGCGCCTTGCGCTGCGCTTGTTCAAGGGCTTTCTGAATTGGGCCGCCGCCGAAGGACACAAACTGGATTCGAGGGCTATCCTATCGCGCAAGGCCCGCGAAATCGCCGGGCCACCCGGTGTCAAGGATGATGCGCTGGAGCGCGGCCAGCTTGCGACGTGGTTCGCTGC
This sequence comes from Truepera sp., assembly GCA_018333775.1. The sequence continues at coordinate 2,480 of JAGXSO010000005.1, read as the reverse complement.
CGTCAAGGCCATCACAAACCCAGCGGTGCACGCTTACCTGCAAGTGCTGCTGCTGACGGGCGCTAGGCCGGGAGAAGTCTATTTGCTGCGCTGGGAGGATGTGGGTTTTCCATGGAAGACCCTGACCATACGCGACAAAGTGGAAGGTGAGCGCACTATTCCCCTGACGCCCTATGTGGAGCATCTGCTGAACGCCCTGCCCCGGCGCAGCGAACGGTGCTTTTCAAGCCAATACAGCATGCGCCCGACAAACGCATCCGATCTGCACCGCAGAGCCTGCGCCAGCGCCGGGCTGGAGGGCCTGACCCTGCACGGCCTGCGCCGCAGCTTTTCTACGCTGACCGAATGGCTAGAAACACCTGCTGGCGTGGTGGCGCAGATTCAGGGCCACAAACCCAGCGCCACGGCTGAGAAGCACTACAAGCGCCGCCCGGTGGATCTGCTGCGCGTCCACCACGAGCGCATCGAGGCATGGATACTGGAGCAGGCTGGGGTGCAGTTCACGCCTGCCAAGGTGCCCAGGTTGAGCGTGGTGGCTTAAACATTGCAAAAAGGCTATACTGTGATCCGTTGGACAGTGACACTGCACCCGCAAGCCGAACCCGAGCTGCTGGCGCTGCCGCCCGATATGCAGGCCCGCTTCCTGCGCACTGCCGAGCTGCTGGAGGATTTGGGGCCGCAGCGCGTGGGGCTGCCCCACATTCGCCCGCTGGAAGACAAGCTGTGGGAGATACGCCTACAAGGCCGGGATGGCATAGCTCGTGCCGTGTATGCCGCCGTGCACCAGCGCCGCCTGCTGGTGCTGCACGTGTTCATCAAGAAAACCCAAGTCACACCGCGCCGCGCCATTGAAACCGCCCTGAAACGATTGGAAACCCAGCCATGATCAAACTTGAGCAAATTAAGGCCAAGCTGCTGGAGCAGCCCGCCGTACAAGCCGAATACGCTGCCCTTGCCGCCGAGTTTGATATGGCTCGCGAGCTGCTGCACGCCCGCGCCCGCGCCGGCCTGACACAAGGCCAAGTGGCCGAGCGCATGGGCACCACACAGAGCGCAATCGCAAGGCTCGAGGCAGGCAAGCGCCAGCCTTCCATGCGCACCGTGCAGCGCTACGCCCAAGCCATAGGCTGCCGTGCCGTGGTGCGGCTTGAGCAGGGCACACCACACCTGAGCAGCCAGCGCAACCGCTGAAGTTGAGCGTGGTGGCTTGAGGGGGGTTTGGGGCCGCGCTGCGCGCGCGGGTTTGGGGGGCAGGTTGCGGTATCCCAAAGCGCCCTGTACTAGTCCATCTCTCTGGTGGTATGAACATCCATCTCAAACCACTTCAAACCGAAACCCGCAGCGTGCTCACCACTGAGGAAGCCGCCGCGCATCTGAACCGCCGGCCGCAGACTCTGCGCAAGTGGGCCATGAACGGCGAGGGCCCGATCCAGCCGATCAAGGTTGGGCGTCGCCTCGGCTGGCCGGTGGCCGGGCTGCGCAAGCTGCTTGGCGTCGAACCTTACCGCCAAGCAACCGCAGCGCAGCAAAAATCATGATCGCAAACGAGAGAGGCGAGCGGATCGCAGCCCGGCGCGAAGAAATCAACCCAAATAATCCATTAGCCATTTTTCAGCCCTTGGATGACAGGCGGAGCGGAAGCGTTGCGGCAAGCAGCTGGATACAGAGAGCAAGCTGGTGGATGCGCTGATCGACAAAGTCGAGCAGATCAAGGCCAAGATACGCGCCAAGGTGGAGCATCCGTTTCGGGTCATCAAGTGCCAGTTTGGCTTCAAGCAGGTGCGCTACCGGGGCTTGATGAAGAACACCTTGCAGATCAAGACGCTGTTTGCGCTCTCCAATCTGTGGATGGCGCGACACAAGCTGATGGGCGCGCAGGCATGAGTGCGTCCAAAAACTGGATAAATGGCGCAGAAAAGATAAAAACAGTGCTTTGCCAAGGCTAGGCTGGAATCAAGCCGGCTTAAATCGCTCGAAATCTCAGCTGGTGAAAAGAATCATGTCTGTACCGAGCCTGTTCCTGAGTTTTTCAGAGTGTCCCTAGATGTCACATCTCGGACGATCATATGGGCGTTTATGGAACAGATCAGGGCGAGAGGCGTACCATTCTTTCATGGCTTGCATCGGCGTTTTGCTCTTCAACGCTGACTGTGGCAGTTGGTGGCTGTACAAAGTCACGTAGCGCATCAAGGTCTGCTCCAGATCCTGCCCACTGTGGAAGTGATGCGTCTTGAGCACATCGGCAATGCGGCCGTTGAAGCGCTCGACCATGCCATTGGTTCTGGGCGTTCTGGGTTTGGTCAAGCGGTGTTCAATGCCCAAGGCTTGGCACAACTGATCAAACTCATGTTGACCCGTGGGCTGCCTGGCACGCAAGGCAAAGAGCCTGTGCGTGAACTCTTTGCCGTTGTCAGTCAACAACTTATGGATCTTGAGCGGACAGGCTTTGTGCAAGGCGCCAAGGAAAGCCTTGGCACTGG
>JAGXSO010000004.1 GCA_018333775.1 Truepera sp. | reverse complement strand
ACGAGCGGCGCGGCCCGCGCTTCGCGGTAATGTTTGACGCCTACGATCCGGCCTATCTCGAGCTAGCCCGCAGCACCGCCCGCCGACTCGACCTTACGCTGCGCGAGGGGGTCTATCTGGCCATCAGCGGTCCCAGCTACGCCACGCGCGCCGAGCTGCGCCTGTTCCGCCAATGGGGGGCTGACGCCATCGGCATGTCTACCGTCCATGAGGTGATCGTAGCACGCCACGAAGGGCTGCGTGTCCTAGGTCTCTCGACGGTGACCGACATGGCTATCCCTGATGGGCACTATCATGCTACTGGCGAGCAGGTGCTCGCTGTGGCAGCCCAGAGCGGGCCGCGCTTCAGGACGCTGGTCAAGGCCATAGTGAAGCAGCTTTAGCCATGTTCCTAGAGGTGCAAGAGCGCATCGCTCGAGCCTGCGCCAGAGCCGGGCGCCAGCCGGAGGCGGTTAAACTCATCGCGGTCACCAAAGGGCGTAGCCCTGAAGAGATCCGTACCCAGGTGCTCAGTTGCGGCCACCGCCGGCTGGGTGAGAGCCGGATTCAGGAGTGGCGGGACAAGGCCGCACAGCTCAGCGATAGTAATATTGAGTGGCACTTGGTCGGCAACTTGCAGACCAACAAGGTCAAGTACTGCACCGGCTTTTACTTGATTCACTCGCTCAACTCGACCCGTTTAGCCGAAGCGCTGCAACGCGAAGGGGCCAAGCGGCAGCACATCTTCAACGTCCTGGTGGAGGTCAACCTGGCGGGCGAAACCTCCAAGCAGGGGGTAGCAACAGAGCAGGCCGAGGCGCTGGTGCGCTGCGCCCAGAGCTTTCCCAACCTGTGCGTGCAGGGCTTGATGACCATGGCCCCATACTCTCCAGATCCCGAACAGGCCCGCCCGATCTTTGCCCGGTTGCAGGCGCTCCGTGATAGACTGGGGCTCTTAGAGCTGTCGATGGGCATGAGCGGAGATTTTGAGGTAGCGATTGAAGAGGGTGCGACCTACGTGCGGATCGGCAGCGCGCTATTTGAAGATGGTGGCGAGAGGCAATCGAGGTAGCCATGAAGCTAAGCCCACTAGACATCCAACACCAGGAGTTCGCTGCTGCCCTAAGCGGCTACAGCAAGCGTCAGGTACGCGATTTTTTAACACGCGCCGCCGATGCTCTGGAGGTGCTGATTCGTGAGAACCAGCAGCTCCGCGAGGAGCTGGCCAAGCGCGACAAAAAAATCGAGGAGTTATCAGTCGCTGAAGCCGAACTCAAACGCGCCGTAATCGCCGCCGAGCGAATCGGCAACGAGATGAAACAGAACGCCAAGCGCGAGGCCGAGCTGATCATTCAGGAGGCCGAGATGGTCAAAACCAAGATCATCCGCGAGGCTGAGGCGCGCTTAAAGCAAAATGGCACCGAGATTGCCCGGTTAGAACGGCAGAGCCAGCTCTTCCGCGAGCAGTTCCGCGGACTTTTGAAGGCCTACGAGCGGAGTCTAGACAACTTGCCGGAGAAAACCCCAGCCTCTGCGGAAGGCTAGGGCTTCACGGCCTGCTCTAAAGTCACCCAGGCCAAGGTGGCGCATTTGACCCGGGCGTGCAGCTTGCTGATCCCTTGCAGGAATCTTAGCTCGCCCAGCTCCTCAGCGGGCGGCGCGCCGTGAATCATGGCCTTGAACTGACCTGCCAGTGCCAGCGCCTCGGTAAGCGACTTGCCTTTGATCGCTTCGGTCATCAGCGAGGCTGAGGCCCGGCTGATAGCACAGCCCTCACCGGTGAAGGAGACCCCTACCAACTTCTCTCCCTCGATGTTTAAGAATAGCGTAAGCTCATCGCCGCAGCCGGGATTTACACCCTCTTGGCGATGGGTGTGGGGATGTAGCTCACCGTGGTTGCGCGGGCGCTTATAGTGCTCGAAAATAATCTCTTTGTATAGCGCGTCCAGAAGTGCCATGGTCATCCTCAGAAAACAGGAGCTAGAAGCCAGGAGTACGCCTTCGCTCGGCGCTTCGCTGATCAGGAGCCAGTAGGGGCGACCCCACGTGGTCGCCCTGTTTTCATCCTTGGTAGTGGATGGTTCATGGGCGAATGCCGGGCTAAAAAGTCGGCAGCCTCCAAGTCTCAGGCGAAGGTCGCAAAGAAGTCGCGGGCCTTAACCAGCGCCTCGACGAAGCGATCGACCTCGTCTTCGGTATTATAGAAGTAGAAGCTGACCCGGGCGGTAGACTGGACCCCCAAGGCGCGCATCAAGGGTTGAGCGCAGTGATGCCCAGCCCGTACCGCGATCCCTTCACTGTCTAGGGCCGTAGCTACGTCGTGGGGGTGGATGCCCTGGAGATTGAAGGGAATAATGCCGCCCCGGTCTTCCCCGCGCGGGCCGTAGAGCGTGATTCCCTCTAGTCTTTCGAGTCTCTCCAAAGCATAGCGAGCCAACGCCTGATCGTGCTCGAAAATGGCCTGCAGGCCGATACCGCTTAGATAATCGACCGCTGCCCCCAGCCCTATCACCTCGGCGATATTGGGGGTGCCGGCTTCGAAGCGCATGGGGATATCGGCGTAGGTGCTGTGATCGATATAGACCTTGCGGATCATCTCGCCGCCGCCTAAGAAGGGGGGCATGGCGCGCAGCAGCTCGGCCCTGGCCCACAGCGCGCCGGCCCCGGTCGGGCCGCACATCTTGTGACCGGAGAAGGCGTAAAAGTCCGCCCCTAACGCCTGCACATCCACCGGCAGGTGCGGCGCCGCCTGTGCGCCATCGACTACCATCACCGCCCCAACCGAGTGCGCCAAGTCGGCGAACTGCCTGATGGGGTTAACCACCCCCAGGACGTTTGACATGTGGGCCATGGTCACCACCTTGGTGCGCGGCGAGAGCAGGCGCTGATAGTGTTCTAGATCGAGGCGCTGCTCGGTCGTTAGGCACACCGCCTTGATAACGCCGCCGGTGCGCTCGGCGATCAACTGCCAGGGGATCAGGTTAGCGTGGTGCTCGGCCTCGCTGACGATAATCTCATCGCCATCCTGGAGGTGCTGGCGGCCCCAGCTGTGGGCCACCAGGTTAATAGCCTCGGTGGTATTGCGGGTAAAGACCAGCGACTCCGGGCTCGGCGCATTGATAAAGTGCGCCACCTTGCGCCGCGCCTCCTCATACAGTTCGGTAGCCTCCACCGACAGGGTATGAGCGCCGCGGTGTACGTTGGCGTGGTGCTGGTAGTAGTAAGCCGTCATCGCCTCGACGACCTGCCGGGGCTTCTGCGACGAGGCGGCGTTATCGAAGTAGATCAAGGGCTTGCCGTGGATCTGGCGGCTCAGGATAGGAAAATCCTGGCGCAAAGTGGAAGGGTTAAGGGGCGCCATGCTGTTAGTGTAGCACTGTCGGCATTACTAAAGCTATTAGGATTAAGAGTGATTCCGAGTAAGGACAATGTGGGTCGTCGCGAGGAGCGTCAGCGACGAAGCAACCCCGCGAACCACACCTCCCGCAAGCGCCCTTCATGGGATCGCTTCGGCTTTGCCTCAGGGCCTGCCCTGAGCACGGTCGAAGGGGTCGCGATAACAGGGTGGGGTCCAAGGGATTTTTCGAATGCCCGCTAGGTAGGCGGCCACTTACTGCCTGCCTCACCCCGGCTTCACACTCCAGCTTCTATACTTTCTATACTGAGGGCTGTAACGGGAGCGCCCGCTAGTCTAAGGAGACTGCTTGTGAATATGCAAAAACTGACCGCTATCACTGCTATCGTGCTGATCGTGGCTGTCCTCGGCATCATCGTTTACGTTCGCCTGGCACCCGCTGCCAGCCCGGCTCCGGTGGTTACCGGCACACTCGATCTGAGCCAGGCCCCGATGCTAGGCAATCCCGCCGCACCCGTGGCAATGGTGCTGTTCGAGAGCTTTACCTGCCCGGCCTGCCGCATCTTTGAGGAGAACGACCTGCCCCGGCTGGTACGGGAGTTTGTCGATAGCGGCAAGGCCAGGCTCTACTTCGTGCATTTTCAGCTTGATGCCAGTGCCACTACCGCCGGCATCGCCGCCGAATGTGTCCGTGCTCAGAGCGAGGCAGGATTCTGGGAGTACAAGACTGTGCTCTATCGCACCCAACAGCAGGGCTTCGCTCCGGCGCGGCTGCTCAGCCTGGCGCGTGACTACGTGCCAGGTCTCGATCTGAGCGCTTTTGAGAGTTGCCTCAGCGAGCGGCGCACCGAGGAGCGGGTACGGACGGACTTCGCCATGGCCAGCCGCGCCGGGGTCAATGCCACCCCGACGGTTTTCGTCAACGGCCGCCCAGTAAGCCCGAGCTACCAGGCGGTCCGGGCAGCCCTTGAGGCGCTAGGCAATTAGGTTATGAGCACCAGACTCTACCTCGCCTGGCTGGTGGCCATCATCGCCACCCTGGGCAGCCTCTACTTCAGTGAGGTGAGCCACTTTATCCCCTGCACGCTGTGCTGGTACCAGCGCATCCT
>JAGXSO010000003.1 GCA_018333775.1 Truepera sp. | reverse complement strand
GCCAACCCAGGTCATCAAGGCGGCGGCGGATCTCCGGCACCGCCTTAGCCGCCTCGCGATTATTGACGGTGATGCGGACGATCTCGCTCCCGGCCTGCGCTAGCTCCGCCACCTGCTGCGTGGTCGCGGCCACATCAGCGGTATCGGTGTTAGTCATCGATTGCACCACGATGGGGTAGTCCGAGCCGACCGGCACCCCCCCTACCCAGACGGTCACAGTCTTGCGGCGGACGATCTCCATGGCACCAGTCTAACCAATGCGTGTCAGCAAGATAGCAGCCGGCCTACTGGTTAGTCGCGCTCACCGATGAGCCGCAGCACCTCGGGTAAAAGCGCCTTGGTAGTCGCTAACCCCTCTTGAGCGTAGACGGTCTCGTTGCCGGCCCAGTCGCCAAAATAGCCGCCCGCCTCGCGCATGATGACCGGAAACGGTCCACAGTCCCAGGGGTTCATGACCGGGTCGAGCATCAGCTCGAGCCTACCGGTAGCGACCAGCAGGTAGCCATAGGCATCCGACCAGCCGCGCCGGTCGTAACAGGCCGCTTGCAAGCGGGCAAAGGCCGCCGCGCGGCCATGGCGGGCAAAGCTCGCTATATCGGTAAAGGAGAGCGTGGCAGCGGCTAACGTGTCAATCGGCGACACTTTGGCCGCTCGCCCATTCCAGTAACAGCCCTGGCCGGAGGCGGCGCACAGCATCTCGTCGAGGGCCGGGAAGTAGGCCGCTCCCACTTCGATCTGCCCGGCGATCTCCAGGCCGATCAAGACCGCATAGAGCGGCACCCCACGGGCAAAGGCCTTGGTGCCATCAATCGGGTCGATCAGCCAGCGGTGGCCGTCGCCACCCTGCTCGCCGAACTCCTCGCCGACGATGGCGTGCTGCGGATAGCGCGCCGCGATGCGCCGGCGGATTAGCTCCTCAGCCTGGCGGTCGGCAGCGGTCACCGGGGTGTCGTCGTCCTTAGTGGCCACCGCAAAGCCGGTCTGGTAGTAACCGAGCGTCAGGCGCCCGGCCAGGTAGGCGGTCTCAGTGGCTAAGTCGAGGTAGTCACGGAGCGGCGGCATGGCCCAAGCATACGCCAGACCGCGCCCGATGCTAGCATCGGCTATGATCGTCACCCGTGAGATGCTCGAAGGGCGTGAAGCAGCCACGCTGGCGCACTACGCATGCTGGGCCGCCCGCAGCCGGGGCCGGCTCTATCCCGAAGCTGAGTCGCTGCACCGCACCTGCTTCCAAAAAGACCGCGACCGCGTCATTCACACCACTGCCTTCAGGCGGCTGGAGTACAAGACCCAGGTGTTCGTCAACTACCAGGGCGACTACTACCGCACCCGGCTGACCCACACCCTGGAAGTGGTACAGGTCGGCAAGGCCATAGCCCGCGCCTTAGGGCTTAACGAAGACCTCACCGAGACTATCGCCCTGGCTCACGACTTAGGGCATCCGCCGTTCGGCCACGCCGGCGAGCGCACCCTCAACCGCTTAGCTGAGGCGGCCGGAGGGTTCGACCACAACCGGCAGTCGCTGCGGGTAGTCACTAAGCTCGAGCGGCGCTACCCGGAGTTCCCCGGGCTCAACCTGACCTATGAGACGCTCGAGGGGATCGCCAAGCACGAAACCGAGTACGATGTACCCGGTAGCTTCTCGGAACCAGGGCGGCCCAGCCTGGAGGCCCAGGTAGTCAACGTCGCCGACGAGTTCGCCTACAGCGCCCACGACCTCGACGATGGTCTGCGCAGCGGACACTTAACCCCTCAGCAGCTCATCGCCGTGCCATTGGTGAGTGGACTCCTGGAGCAATTAGGGCTCGACCCCCACCGGTTTACCGATCAGCATCGTTACCTATTGATCCGCAAGCTCCTCGGCGAGATCATTACCGACTGCATCCACAACAGCGGTGCTGCGCTTACGGCAGCTGGGATAGCGGCTTTGAGCGACGTGCGGGAGCACCCGCGGACGCTGGTCGGCCCCTCGGCGGCCATGGCGGCGAAGTTACGAGAGCTTAAGGATTTTTTGTACCAGAACCTCTACTGCCACTACCGGCTGATCCGCATGACCCGCAAGGCCGACCACCTCTTGGAGCGGCTGTTTGAGGCCTACCTGGCTAGCCCCGAGATGCTCCCCGGTGAGATTCGGGCCAACGCCGAGGAGCGCGGACTGATGCGGGCCGTCACCGACTACTTGGCTGGGATGACCGACCGCTACGCCGGCGACGAGTACCGCCGCCTCTTCGATCCACACACCCTGACCTGAACAGGGTTAGAAATCGCGGCGGGCCACAGCAAACAGCTCGCCGGTATCAGCGTTGCGGAACCAGACTACCGGCACGCCGGGGCGCTGGATGCGCACCATCAGCCAGGGGCTGGTCAGGGCCTGGGTGACCATGGCGTCGGGCGAGGGCCGGGTGAGCCGCACCTCAAGATAGACCTCGTTATTCTCCAACAGCAGGTCGGTGACGCTAACGCCGTAGCCGCCGGTCGGACGCTGGCCGATAAAGATGGCCACTACACTCTCGCGGCGGAAGTCCACCTCGGGCAAGGGCGGCAGGGTTAGCTGCGCGCCATGCGCCTGGTTCCAGAGGCTGATCAGTTGAGACTGGTCAGCTACGATGCGGTAGACCGGCTCTCCAACCACCGCTTGGCTCCCCTGCGCCAACACCTCCCACACCAGCTCGCGAGGCGGCGGCTGGAAAGCGGCCAGATCGGTAGGGAGGCCTAGCTGTACCACCAGCGCGGTGCGCAGATAGTCGCCGATACCCTCTACCTGCTGCGCCGGCGTCACCGGGCGAGGCAACACCGCGACCGCCAACGGACCGCGGGCCTTCAGCTCAGCGGAGAGCATATCGGCCAGGGCGCTATTTAAGTTACCCACCCCGCGCAGACCTTCGACCCGTTCACGCGGCACCACGCGGGTGTTAAAGCCCGGCCCGGTAGACGCGGCCAGCGTGAACCAGAGGCGGCCGTCGGTGTAGATGACCTCCTGGGTCTCGGTACGAGAGCGCACCATCAGGTCGGTAGAGAGGGGGATGCGCTGCACCGAAAAGAGGTTGCGCGGCAAGGGCGGCAGCGGCTCGCGGAAGTACGGCGCACCACCGACCGCCAGGGCCTCCGGTACCGCCAGCGGCCCTGCGGTCCGATCTTGGCGCAGCTCATACTGCCGACCTCCTACCGTCACCAAACCGGGTGTTCCAAAGAAGTAGCTGTAGCGAAAATCGTGTCCTAAACCGTAAAGCGATACCTCATGCAGGGTAGG
>JAGXSO010000002.1 GCA_018333775.1 Truepera sp. | reverse complement strand
CGCACTTCACCCTGCCCGAGGCCGTGGTCGAGGCCCAAGTGGCCACCCTGCCCGGGCTCGACGGGCGCAAGATGAGCAAGAGCTACGACAACACCATCCCACTGTTTGCGCCGCCCGAGCAGCTCAGAAAACTGATCTTTGGCATCGTCACCGACTCGCTGGCGCCGGGCCAGCCCAAGCAGACCGAGGGCTCGGCGCTGTTCCAGATTTACCAGGCCTTTGCCAGCGCCGACGAAAGCGCCGCGCTGGCGCGCGCCTATGCCCAAGGCATAGGCTGGGCCGAGGCCAAGCAGCTGCTCTACGAGCGCATCGAGGCCGAAATCGCGCCGCTGCGCGCGCGCTATCTCGAGCTCATGGCACGCCCGCACGAGGTGGAAGCGCTGCTGCAAGCCGGCGCCGCCAAAGCCCGGCGCAGCGCCACCCCCTTTGTCCAGCGCCTGCGCCATGCGGTGGGGCTGCGGCCGCTGGTGGCGGCGGGTGCGTTGGGCGTGGTTGCCAGCGCGGGTGCGGTTGGCAGTGCCGGTTCGGGTGCTGCCGCGGCGGGGGATGATGATGCGGCGGCCTTGGCTGGTGGCGGCATGGCGGCCCCCGCAGCAGCCAACGCCCCTGCCAGCAAGCCCGCGCTGCCCAGCTTCAAGCAGTACCGCGAGCCCGACGGCCGCTTTGCCTTCAAGCTCACCGACGCACGCGGCCAGCTGCTGCTGCAAAGCCTAAGCTTTGCCACCCCCCAAGAAGCAGCACAAGCCATCGCCCGCCTCAAAGCCGCCGGCTACAGCGCCTGCCCCGAACTGCACCCAGTGCTGCAGCTGGGTGCAGGCACTGCAAGCCCCGCAGTGGGTGCGGGTGCAGCCCAAGCCGCCGACGCCGCCTTGGCCGCACTGCGCGAAGCCGCTTAACGCGCCGCACCCCAGACCCTCTAGGGCTTTTGTGGGGTCGCTAGCGGCCCCGGCAGCCCGCTGGCCCGCCAGGGCCCTGCCAGGGCCCGGTTTTGAGCCTGCTACAATCACGGGTTCGACACGCGGAGAGATGGCAGAGTGGTCGAATGCGCCGGACTCGAAATCCGGTATGCGGTCATCCGCATCGAGGGTTCGAATCCCTCTCTCTCCGCCAAATCAATGAGTTACAAAACTTGGCTTCAAATTACAACAGGGTTTAGTCAAGTATGTATGCGCAGCGTATGCGTTTTGGGGCAACCCAAAACACCTGCAAGTCAAGCCTGCCAAACCCTTAGCCCACAGGCGCAGCGGCAGAGCAAGCCAAGATCGCGCTGCATACGGGGCGCATACGCGGCGCGCCTAGTGACTCTAGGCCTGAGCAGCCAGCGCCAATGCTGGCACCACCCCTAGTCTGCAAGCTGCAACGCTGCTGCGCGCCTAGGTAAGGGCCGGCGCAAGCGCCGGGGGCTTGGGGGCAGGTGTCGATGGCAGGGCAGGCCCGCAACATGGGCACCAGCGCAGGCGCAAGCCTCAGAATCGCAGCCAGCGAGCGGCGGTTGCTTGTCCATTTAGCGTCACACCGTAATAATAATGCCTGATTTATCATAACGCGTTACGCTAATTGCCACTAGGCGCCGCCGTTGCCCAGCCCTTGAGCGCATGGCGGCTTGGCTTGCGGCTCGATTAGAGGCTCTGCAAGCGCTTTTCATGCGCCGTGGCTACCGAGGCCCAACCGCACCCCAAAAACGCCGCCAGCGCGGTTCTGGCGGGCCTTTGCAAGCGTTGAGCGCTGGACTTGGCTCAAGGTTTGGCAGATACCGACACCTGCACCCAAGCCCCCGCGCGAAGCGCGGCCAAAGAGCAGGCGTACGGAGGGGCTGGTTTTTGAGATATGCTCAAAGTGAAACGAAGCAAAAAAGCCGCCCAAAAAAAGAGCCGCCCCAAAGAAAGGGTTGGAAGAAAAAAGGCTCAAAGGTTGAAGTGCCTTTGAGGAAAAAACAAACCGGCAAGGCCAGCCCGACGCCCAAAAGGCGGCGGGGCTGTGCCGCGCATGCTGGGGAATCTTGGAGATTCTTGGGTGGAACCCGTTTTTCACTCTGCGGGCGGGTAGAGTTACTACGGCGAATGGGTAGAGTTACTACGGCGAATGGGTAGAGTTACTACGGTACAGCCGGGTAGAGTTACTACGGCAAAAGATCCCACCAGCGCGGCATCTGGCGGGCCTGTGGCGATCCCCCAGCGCTGGCCTTGCTCAAGGTTTGGCAGATACCGACACCTGCCCCCAAGCCCCCGCGCGAAGCGCGGCCAAGGAGTAGGCGCTCGTGGGTTTTCTTTTTGAGGGGTGTTTGGCTGTTCGCGGGGCATGACCAGAGCCCCAAGCGCCGGTCAGGCCCCGCGCTGACAGTCCTGAAGGGCCTGTTAATACTGCTTAACCAGTCAAAAATCGGGCGGCTGTGGGACGCTATCGGGCGGCTGTGGGACGCTATCGGGCGGCTGTGGGACGCTATCGGGCGGCTGCGGGACGCTATCGGGCGGCTGCGGGACGCCTTTTGGTGGTTGCGAGGCTTCATCGGGCGGCTGTGGGACGCACCGCCTAACTCTGCTGCCGTCTAGAACAACACCGAGCTCCAGCAGCCCCGCGACATCTTCTTTGAGCCTGAGCCGTGCATTTCGCATGCCCTTACTTGCCAGTGTCCCCGCCACCGCTTCTATGAGCGTGTCGACATGCCAGCCGCCCCGCGGCTCTGCGCTGTGACTCAAAATGTGCCGCGCCACCGCCTGACTGATCCCGCACTTCAGCCGCGCGATCGGTGCCGGGTTGTAGTAGAGCCTCAAATCGTCTTTGAGCAACATCACATAAGCCGCGCCCAAGCGTACTTGCCACATCGCGCGCGTGCCCGTCCCGCCGTTGAGCGGGTTTGGCCTAGTCATTTTTGATTCAATGACGCTATCGATCAGATGTCCCATCGCGCGCATTTTTGGCGTCCTTATCTCGATGATCGCGGCCATACACTCGTCGAGTAGCACCCACAGCTGCTCGTGCGAGTAGCCGCTATCAGACAGCATCCGTCGCACCCGCGCCGGGTCAACCAGCAACTCCAAGCCGCCGCTCGCCATGCGCCTTTTTTCAGCGTGGTACATGATTGTGTCTATCACGTCTGCGTGGCGCTGCCCGAGTTTTCCTTTGACCCGGCAGCGCCCGTA
>JAGXSO010000001.1 GCA_018333775.1 Truepera sp. | reverse complement strand
GAGGAGCACCGGGGCGAGCTGCGCATCCGCCATGGCCAGAAAAAGCACCTGCCGCGAGGGGTGCGGCTCGCCCCAGATGGCCGCGAAGACCCCGGCGGACTGCTCGTTCACCTGCTACCAGAGCCCTTTAAGTTCTGTCTGCACTGCGGCGTGGCCTACCCCGGCAAGCAGGGTGAGTTCGGCAAGCTCGGGGTCTTAAGCGCCGAAGGGCGGGCGAGCGCTACCACCATCTTGAGCCTGGCTGCGGTGCTGCTGCTCCGCACGGCGGAGCTGCCCCCGCCGGCCCGCAAGCTATTATCGTTTACCGATAACCGCCAGGACGCCAGTTTGCAGGCCGGGCACCTTAACGACTTCGTAGAGGTCAGCCTGTTGCGCGCCGCGCTCTGCCGAGCCGTGCAGCAGGCTGGCCCTGCCGGGCTCGCCCACGATGAGCTGACGCAACGGGTGTTCGCCGCGCTGGCGCTGGGGCTGAGCGACTACGCCGCTAACCCGGAGGTCAAGTTTGCCGCCCGTATCGAAACCGAGCGGGCGCTGCGCGAAGTCTTGGGCTACCGCCTCTATCGCGACCTCAAGCGCGGCTGGCGCCTGACCGCCCCCAACCTCGAGCAGACCGGTCTGCTCAGGATCGGCTATCAGAGCCTGCGCGAACTGTGCCAGGCGGAGGACGAGTGGCGGCAGCGGCACCCCGCTTTGGCCGCCGCTAGCCCGCAAACGCGCGAGCGGGTAGCCGGGCTGCTGGCCGACGTGCTCCGCTGGAACCTGGCGATCGGCGTCAATTACCTCGAGAGCGAGCATCAGGAGCGGATCAAGCAGCAGGCTTCGCGCCACCTCAAAAATCCCTGGAGCTTTGCCGAGGACGAAACGCTGGCCTACGCGACGGTCGCCTTCGCTCGGAGTAGGCCGCCAGGGGAGCAGGGCCTTGACCTCTACCTGTCGCCGCGGGGTCTCTTTGGCCGCTATCTGCGGCAGGCCAAGAGCTTGCCGGAGTTTGCTGGGCGCCTGCCACTGGATGACGTGCAGCAGATTATCAGCGATCTGCTGAGCGCCCTAATCGTGGCGGGGATTGTCGAGAACGTGGGGGGGAGGGGCGAGCCGGCCTACCGCGTCAACGCTGCGGCCATGCGGTGGCACGCGCTAGACGGTAGCCGGGCCTTTGTTGATCCGCTGCGCACGGTGGTCTCCGAACGGACGAGGCCGGTCAACGCCTTCTTCCGCGACTTTTATCGCACTGCCGCGCTTGAGCTGCGCGGGATAGCGGCCCACGAGCATACCGCGCAGGTGCCAGCCGAGGTGCGGCAGTTGCGCGAGGCGCAGTTTCGCAACTCCGAGCTGCCGATCCTGTACTGCTCGCCGACCATGGAGCTAGGGGTCGATATTAGCGACCTGAACGTGGTCAATCTGCGCAACGTGCCGCCGACCCCGGCCAACTACGCCCAGCGCAGCGGGCGGGCCGGACGGAGCGGCCAGCCGGCGCTGGTCTTTACCTATGCCTCGAACTTAAGCTCGCACGATCAGTACTTCTTTAAGCGCCCGGAGCTGATGGTAGCCGGCGTAGTCACGCCGCCGCGGCTCGAGCTCGCCAACGAAGAGCTGTTGCGCGCCCATGTTCACGCCATCTGGCTGGCCGAAACGGGCGTCGATCTCGGTCGCTCCCTGACCGAGGTGCTAACGCTAGCTGACCCGAGTTACCCCCTGACAGCCCAGCTTCAAGACGAGATCCGGCGCCCCGCCGCCCAGGCTCGGGCCCTCAAGCGAGCCCGGGAGCTGCTTGCCAGCATCGCCAACGAGCTGGCGTCCAGCGACTGGTATCACCCAGAGTGGCTAGTCGAAACGGTGCGCCAGGCACCCAAGCGCCTGGACGCGGCCTGCGAGCGCTGGCGCAACCTCTACCGCGCCGCCGAGGCGCAGCGCACCCGGCAGAACGCGATCATCGGCAACGCCGCCACGCCATCCCATGAACGCGAGCGCGCCAAAGGGCTCCGCGCCGAAGCCGAGCGGCAGCTCGAGCTGTTGCGCAATACCGACCAGGCCGCGCTAAGCGACTTCTACTCGTATCGCTACTTTGGCAGCGAAGGGTTCTTGCCCGGCTACTCGTTCCCACGCTTGCCGCTCAGCGCCTACCTCCCTGGTCGCCGCGGCTGGCACAAGAGTGAAGACTACCTGAGCCGCCCGCGCTTTTTGGCCATCAGCGAGTTCGGCCCCCGCGCGATTATCTACCACGAGGGCATGAAGTTCGAAGCCAACCGGGCGATCCTGCCGCCCGCCAGTATCGATCCCGCTGCCGGCCAGCCGCAGGAGATCGGCATCAAGCTCTGCGGCGCCTGCGGCTATCTCCACCCGGTAGGCGAGGGGCCGGGGGGCGATCTCTGTGAGCGCTGCGCCTCGCCAGAGCTCCGCTCGCTCGTTGCTCTGTTCCGGCTGGAAAACGTCTCCACCCGCCGCCGCGAGCGGATCAGCAGCGATGAAGAGGAGCGCCAGCGCCTGGGCTACGACATCATCACCGGAGTGCGCTTCGAAGACTCAGGAGGCCGGCCAGGCTACGTGCAGGCCACCCTGCACAGCAACGGCGAGGCGCTGGCCACGCTCCAATACGGCCAGACCGCCAATCTGTGGCGCATCAACCTCGGCTGGCTCCGCCGCGAGAACAAGCACCTGCTCGGCTTCGTGCTCGACCTCGACAGCGGTTGGTGGAAAAAGGACCAGGAGCTGCCGGAGCCCGACAACGGCCACGACGACGAGTTGGCCAAGCGCCCACAGCGCGTCATCCCGTATGTGCAGGATTACCGTAACGCTCTGTTGTGGGAGCCCGCCACCCAGCTCGAGCCGCCGCTGCTGGCCTCGCTGCAGGCCGCGCTGAAAGCTGCTATTCAGCTCGAGTACCAGCTTGAAGACAGTGAGCTAGCCGCCGAGCCCCTACCAGATCGCCACCACCGCCGTCTCATCCTGTTCTACGAGGCGGCCGAGGGAGGGGCCGGCGTGCTGCAACAGCTCGTTACCGATCCGCAAGCCATCGCCAGGGTGGCGCGGTGTGCGCTCGAGCTGTGCCATTTCGACCCCGACACACTGGCCGACTTGGAGCACGCTGCGCATGCTCACGAGCGCTGTGAGGCCGCCTGTTACGACTGTCTGCTGAGCTACACCAACCAGCGCGATCACCTGCTGCTCGACCGCCATGCCATCAAGCCCTTGTTGGTGCAACTCATGGACACAACCACGCAAGCATCGTCTACTCACAAGCCGCGCCTCCAACAGCTCGAGGAGCTCCTGCGGCTCTGCGGCAGCGCGCTCGAGCGGCAGTTCCTCGCGCTGCTCGAAGCGCAGGACGCTCGCCTGCCGAGCGCGGCGCAGGTACTGATCGAGGGCTGCCGGACCCGCCCCGACTTTCTCTACCAGGAACAGTTTGTCGCCCTCTATATCGACGGCCCGCCCCACGACTACCCGGAGCGCCAGGAGCGTGACAAGTCGCAGCAGAGCTGTCTGGAGAACCTGGGTTACACCGTGCTGCGCTTTAAGCATACCGACGACTGGCCGGCGCTGCTAACAGCGCATGCCTGGCTGTTTGGGGGTAAGCGATGAGCTACACCGTCGGCAGCCTGGTGCGCGCGCGCAGCCGCGAGTGGGTGGTGCAGCCGGGGAGCGAACCAGACTTTTTGCTGCTTAAGCCCTTAGGCGGCAGCGACGGTGAGACGACCGGCATCTATCTCCCCCTCGAGACGGTCGAGCCCGCCCAGTTCTCGCTGCCCGACCCGAACGCACTGGGCGACGCCCGCTCGGCTGGGCTCTTGCGCGACGCGGTGAGGCTGAGTTTTCGCTCCGCGGCCGGGCCGTTTCGCTCGTTTGGCCGGATTGCGGTGGAGCCGCGCCCTTACCAACTGGTGCCGCTGCTGCTGGCCCTCAAGCAAGAGGTGGTGCGAATCCTCATTGCGGACGACGTCGGCATCGGCAAGACCATCGAGGCGGCGCTGATTGCGCGCGAGCTGTATGACCGCGGCGAGGTTTCGCGCTTCGCGGTGCTCACGCCGCCGCACCTGGCCGAGCAGTGGCAGCGGGAGCTGCACGACAAGTTCCATTTGAGCGCTACCCTGGTGCTCCCTAGCACCGCCTCACGGCTCGAGCGCGGCGGCGGCTTAGCTGAGTCGCTCTTTGAGCGCTACCCCTTCACCATCGTCTCGACCGACTTTATTAAGGCCGAGCGGCGCCGTTTTGACTTTCTGCGCACCGCGCCGGAGCTACTCATCGTCGACGAGGCGCACACCTGCGCCGACGCCAGCGACGGGCGCGGCGGTCGGCACCAGCGCCACGAGCTCCTGAAGGGCCTCGCCAGCGATCCCGCGCGGCACCTGATCTTGGTTACGGCCACCCCTCACAGCGGCAAGGAAGAAGCCTTCCGCTCGCTCCTGTCACTCCTCAATCGCCGGTTCGCCACCCTACCAGAAGACTTGAGCGGTCGGCACAACGAAAACGTCCGCCGTGAGCTAGCGCAATACTTCGTGCAGCGCAAGCGAGGCGATCTCCGGCACTACCTGGAAGGCACCACCTTTCCCGAACGGGACGACGCCGAAGCGACCTACACCCTGAGCCCCGAGTACAAACGCCTGTTTGAGCGGGTGCTCCGTTATGCCCGCGAGATCGTCCAGACGCCGGAGCGCAGTCATCGCCAACGGGTGCGCTGGTGGTCAGCGTTGGGCCTGTTGCGGGCGCTGGCCTCGAGCCCGGCGGCTGCCGCTGCCACCTTGCGCAACCGCGCCGCCAGCGCCGACACCGCCAGCGCCGAAGAGGCCGACGAGGTAGGGCGCCGAACCGTGCTCGACCTGATGGATGACGAGGCCGCCGAGGGGATCGACGTTACTCCCGGTTCGGATACCGGCGGCGCGGATGACGAGTCCCAGCGCGAGCGCCGCCGCCTCTGGGAGCTGGCCCGCGAGGCCGATGTCATCACCCCCGAGCAGGACAACAAGCTCCAGCGGCTCACCAAGCTGATCAGCCACCTCGTGAAGGAGGGACGCTCGCCGATCGTCTTCTGCCGCTTTATTCACACCGCCGAGTATGTGGCCGCAGCGCTGCTGGCGGCGCTGCCCCAAGGGGTGGAGGTGCAGGCCGTGACCGGCCTGTTGCCGCCTGAAGAGCGCGAGGCGCGCGTCGCAGCCTTAGGCCAGCAGGCGAGGCGGGTGCTGGTCGCCACCGACTGCCTCAGCGAAGGGATCAACTTGCAGCAGCAGTTCGACGCGGTGGTGCATTACGACCTCTCCTGGAACCCCACCCGGCACGAGCAGCGCGAGGGCCGCATCGACCGCTTCGGCCAGGCCAGGGACACGGTGGTGGTGCGAACCATCTACGGTACCGACAACCAGATCGACGGCATTGTGCTCGACGTGCTCATCCGCAAGCACCAGACCATCCGCACCTCGCTCGGTATCAGTGTGCCCGTCCCGGTCGGCTCCGATGAGGTAATCGAGGCGATCTTCGAGGGCCTCCTCCTCAAAGGGCTCGACGCAAAGGCCAGCCAGCAGCAGGCGCTCTTTGCAGACCTCGAGCAGTACATAAGGCCGCGCACCCAGCAGTTCAATCAACTGTGGGACGCCGCTGCCGAGCGCGAGAAGCGCTCGCGCACCATGTTTGCCCAAGAGACCATCAAGGTCTCGGAGGTCGCCGCCGAGCTTAAGGCTGCCCGCGCCGCGGTAGGCTCGAGCGCTCACCTCGCGCAGTTTATGAGCCGCGCCGTGCAGCTCCACGGCGGGGTCGTGAGCCCAGGTAGCGCCGTCACGTTTGACCTCAGCGAAGCCCCCCGGGCGCTGCGCGAAACGCTCGGCGTGACTCGCTTTCGGGGCCGCTTCGAGCTGCCGGTGCCAGATGGCGAGCTGTTAAGCCGCACCCATCCGCTGGTCGAGAAGCTGGCCACTTATCTGGTCGATACCGCCCTCGATCCGCTGCAGGGAGGGGTAGCCAAGCGCGCCGGGGTGATGCGCACCAAGGCCGTTACGATCCGCACCACGCTCCTGCTGGTGCGCCTGCGCTACCACCTGAGCACCACCCGCGGGAGCGAGAGCTGGCAGCTCTTGGCCGAAGAGGTGCTGCCCTTAGCCTTTACCGGCGCGCCCGAGGCCGCCGTCTGGCTACCGCCCGCAAAGGCCGAAGCCTTGTTCGAGGCCGAGCCCGCTGCCAACGTGGCCTTTGAGCAGGCCCACACCTTTATCGCCCGCGTTACCGACGGCTTTGGGCAACTTATGCCCTATCTCCAGGAGATCGCCACTCAGCACAGCAACGCGCTCCTGGCGGCGCACCAGCGCGTGCGCAGCGCTGCCGGGGCTAAGGGCTTGCGCTACGCGGTAGAGCCGCTGCTGCCGCCGGACGTGTTGGGGATCTATGTCTATCTGCCGGTAGCTTGATCAGCATATGTGCGCATATATTTGTACTATGCTAAAGGGCGAGGTGAGATCATGCCGCAACTCCACTTCTACGTTCCGGATGAGGTCGCTCAGCAGCTACGCGCCAAGGCCGAAGCCAAAAACTTGAGTGTGTCGAAGTACATCGCCAGCATCGTCGAGCGCGAGGTTGGGCAAGGTTGGCCAACAGGCTACTTTCGCGAGGTGGCCGGCTCCTGGGTCGGCGACTTTCCGGACATCGCCGAGCTGCCGCTAGAAGAGCGCGAGCGCCTGGAGTGATCTACTTATTAGACACCAACGTCTGCATCGGCGTCTTAAAAGGCCACCCTGGCATCGTGGCGCGGCTCAGCCAACTCACGCCCGCCCAGGTGCGGCTCTCTGCGGTCGTCAAGGCCGAACTCTGCTACGGCGCCTGGGCCAGCGAGAACCCGGCCAAGAATCTGAGCAGCCTCGAGCGCTTCGTGGCCCCCTATCTGAGCCTCCCTTTCGACGACGCCTGCGCCGACCAGTATGGGCGGCTGCGGCGCCAGGGCGTGCCTATCGGTGCCAACGATCTGCTGATCGCGGCTACTGCCCTAGCGCACGACCTCACGCTAGTGACCCACAACACCCGCGAGTTTGGCAGGGTGCCGCACCTACGGCTCGAAGATTGGGAAGCGTAAAGTAGCGCCGCAGACTTATCATGAATAACGTTATATATTATACTTATCGTGATCCTCTCCTTTCGCGACCAGGGCAGTGAAGATAGCTATAACGGCACAAGCAGCAAGGCTGCTCGCAGCACCTGTCCCGAACCGCTGTGGAGGATCGCCCGCCGGAAGCTCGACTAGGGAGGTTTGACGTATGCCCAGGATACCTACCCACAGGCCACCTACCCATCCCGGAGAGATGCTTCGGGAGGAGTTCTTGGCGCCGCTGGAGATGACGCAAAAAGAGCTTGCCCGGCGGATTGGGGTCTCCTATCCCAGAGTGAACGAACTCGTGCATGGCAAGCGTGGCGTGACGCCGGACACCGCGCTGAGGCTCGCACGCCTCTTCAATACCACCCCCGAGTTCTGGCTCAATGGCCAGCTCGCTTGGGACCTCTACCAGGCCATGCGCTCACCCAAAGCCCAGGACATCCCGAAGATCGAGCCTGTGTCCGGCTCAGCCTAATGCTCGTTAGGTCCAAAGCTACCTTCCCCACCCTCCGCAGCGAGGGCGCCATCTTGCCGCCCGACCTGTTGCGGCGGATTCAGGAGGGCCGAACGCTAGACGGCCTCACGCCCGGCGACTACCACCTGCCCGCCGGCACCCGGTTGAATGAAGCCGTGGGCCGCTCCTGGAACGCTCTGCGAGGCGCCTGGGCAGCCTTCAGCAGTGCGCGGCGGCAGCTCCCGGAAGCCGATCCCGGCACCACCGTCACCCGCGAGCGCTGGCTCTTGCACCTGTTTGCCGAACTCGGCTACGGCAGGCTGCTGCCTGGCCGCGCGGTAGAGCTTAACGGCAAGAGCTACCCCATCAGCCATCACTACGGCCACGCCCCCCTTCACCTCGTTGGCTGTAACGTGCCGCTCGACCGGCGCAGCGCCGGCGTCGCTGGCGCAGCCCGCCGCAGCCCCCACTCGCTGGTGCAGGAGTTCTTAAACGCCACTAAGGCGAACCTCTGGGGCTTCGTCTCCAACGGCCTGAAGCTCCGCATCCTGCGCGACAACGTCAGCCTGGTGCGGCAAGCCTACGTCGAGTTCGACCTCGAGGCGATGATGGAGGGCGAAGTCTACAGCGACTTTGTGCTGCTCTGGCTGCTCGTTCATCAGAGCCGGGTCGAGAGTGCGCGCCCCGAGGAGTGCTGGCTCGAGCGCTGGAGTCAGGCCGCCGCCC